>DAOVGJ010000180.1 GCA_030672465.1 Pseudomonadota bacterium
TATGAAGAGATGGGCTATGCGGCCGTCAACATAGGGGAGAAGGACTTAATAATGGGCCTTGGATTCTTGGATGATATAGCGAAGAGGGCTAAGTTTCCCTTCATTTCGGCAAACCTGATCGACAAAAAGAGTCGAAAGACAGTTTTTAGGCCCTTCATAACGGAGGAGGTCGCGGGGATAAAGATTGGCATAATCGGGTTAATGAGCCATTGGGTCGATGAGCTTCTTAAGGAAAAAGAGCCATATTTAGAAGTCCTGGATCCCCTTGACGCGGTTAAGCCCTATGTAACGGAGTTACGGAAATCTTGTGATCTCGTCGTCGTCCTTTCTCAACTGGGGGAGCGGGGCGATAGGGAATTAGTCTTGAAAGTCCAAGGCATCGATATTATCGTTGGGGGGAGCCGGGGCAAGAGGATCAGGTATTCGAGGATCAGAGAGACCATCATGTACCGCCTGGAACCTCGTGGGGGATATTTGGGGAAACTAGATTTATTTCTGGCCCGAAAAGGCAAGCCCTTACACCTAACCGATTATGAGAAGAGGGAGCGCATTGTTAAAAAATTGGAGACTATCCAGAAGCGATGGATGAAAATAGAAAGGGAAATAGAGTTGGAGGTAGAAAGTCCCCCGTCGAAGAGGGATGTGAGGATGAAACAACTAGCAATCCTGGAAAAAAGGATGGCGGAACTCCAACAACAGGTGGTGGCCTTCGACCAGAAGAACCTCTATAAGAATGAGGTCATCCCCATCAAGTTGGCCATTCGAGATGATACGGTTATCGGTGAAATGATTGAGGGCTATGAAATTGAGTTGGCAAAGTTATATGGAATTGAGCGAGCCGTTGAACGAGGCCCGGAAAAACCCCTTTCCGATGCTCAGATTTTGGCCAGCATCCCGCAGGGCGGTGCTTATCGGGGGGCGATATCATGCAAGAAGTGCCATAGAAGAAATTTCAACGCCTGGTCGGCCACCGAGCATGCCAAGGCAACCCGGACGATATCCGAGGCCTTTAAACAGAGGCCCCCATCGGAGGATTGCCTCATCTGTCATACAACCGGTTATGGGGATATCAAGGAATATAGATTCGTGGAGGAGGTTCCTCTTTATCTTCGAGGGGTACAGTGCGAGGCTTGCCATGGGCCGGGAAAGGGACATCCGGGGTTTGGTGCCAAATTCAGAAGGATTACCTGAGGTATCTGCCGCAATTGTCACACCAGGGATCAGTCTCCCGCCTTTCATTACAGGAGCTATCTGCTCCGAATCGGCTGCACTATTCGGAAGTGATCCCAAGGTTCAGCGAAGAAATGCCCATATGATGAGCAGCAGGGCGATCAACCCCACAAATATTGCCCCAAAACCGAAGAGCTGCCCCCAGAGGTAGGTGAGAATGGCGGGGTGTTTCGCCTTAAAGGTATCGAGTTTTCCCTCAGCCACCAGCCTATCGTAGTGGCCTGGCCGGTCGTCGATGAATTCCACCTTTGGAAACCTCCCGGTGAAGATGCCCACGTCCATGGGAAATTTCTCGGGCCTGAAATGGACGTTGAAGAAGTGAGCGGTAAAGACGTAACCGGCAGCGAGGAGGGCCTCGTCCGAATGGACGATATAGGCGATATTAAAGACCCATCCGGGGAGAAAGATCGAAAAGAAGTCGGGGAACCACAGCATCAAGCCCGTCAGCCCGATGGCCAGCATCCCCCAGAAGACCGCCATGAAATCGAACTTCTCAAAGTAGGTCCACCGATCGAATCGGGGCTTGGGGCCCTTTCCGAGAAACCACTTGAACATTCCCTTAATATCCTTTACATCCTGCCATCTCGGTGCCAGGGATTCCGGGCCGAACAGCCTCTGTAAGGGGTTTCCCTTGATATCCTTTCTATAAAAGGCGAAGTAGAAGACATTCACCAGAATTGCCCCGAAGTAGCCGAAAGTGATGACTGCGCAGATCCGGTGGATTAAGCCCGCCATATGGGCCCCGCCGAACAGCTTTACCAGCTCCTTGGCCCATAGGGAATGGACGAATTTCAGGGGAAGGCCAGTCAAGACCAGGAGAATAAAGGTTACCATCATGACGAAGTGGATGGTGATATCGAAATTGTCGAACCTCTGATAGATCTCCCCCGATTTTTCCACGTATGGGGGGAGGTATTCCCCCGCTGCCCACATCTTCCTCTTCTCCCGATAAGCACGCTGCCACCACATGATGGAATGAAACCACCAGAAGGCGAAAACGGAGAGAAGAAGAGCCGTCATGAAGACAAACGTGTAATAGAGGAGGGGATAGTTCTCCCTGTCGTAATGATTGGCATGGGCATACCACTGCACGAATTTGACGTTAGCCTTGGTATGACATTTCCCGCACGTCTCAACAAGCCTGTTCTTGGAAATTGTTGATCTGGGATTATCTGGCTTCAGCGCGCTATGGTAACCATGGCAGTCGGCACACCCTGCCACGAAGGTAGGATACCCCAGGTATTCTACCTTGCCGTGATAGCTCTCCTCGTAGGTCTCGTTGGCGATGAGCATAACCTTATTTCGCCTCATCATCTCCTCGTCGGCATGGCATTTTTGGCAAACCGCCGTATGGAAGGTGCGACGGAATTCAATGTTCTCGGGCTCTTCTCCCAATAAGATGGGGATCTTATGAAGCCCATGACAATCCGAGCAGTCCGCCGAGTCCCTGTTCCCGGCATAAACCGCTTCCCCGTGGATGCTTTCCGAATACCCATCATCATCGTGGCACATCGTGCACGTTTCGATTACCCTAGCTTTGTTACCACCCCAGTGGGTGAGCTCATGCATCTTCACATGGCAGTCCGCACACCTCACATCGTTGATGAAATGGGCGCTGGCGTAATGTTCGGCTCCTTCGACCTTATGGCATCGATGGCAGGTAACCGACTCGGCCTGGATTCTCCCCCCCCTTGCCGTGTGTTCCTCAATATCGGTAATATCCCAGTGGCAGCTATTGCAGGAATTGGCGCCATGGACCGATTTGGCGAATCTGGTTACATCGATATTTTCGTGGCACTCCAGGCACTGGGAGTTGTCGATGCACTCCAGACAGTACTCCCTTCCCCGGACCTTAAACTTCTTCTTGGCCAGCTCCAGTTCCTCATGGAATTTCAATTCCTGAGCGGAACAGATCCCAGCAAAACAGAGCAGGAAAAGGATGTGGAGAAACAGAGAGGGGAAGGAAGTCTTTAGTTTTAATTTCATTGGTGACAACCCGGATTTTGGAAAAATGTTCAAAAAATGTAGCGAATGTCATTCGCTTTGTCAAGGGAGAAAATTTCCGGACTATTCGAACATCTTCTCCCCGACTTTAATCTCTACATCGAAATTATTCTCATCCGGGGGGATGATGCAGATGTACTTCTCGTTATAGACACAGGAGGGGTTGTAGGCCATATTGAAGTCGATGACCGTTTTATACCCCGGCATGATGATCTCGGCATCGAGGTAGCGACCTCCCCTAAAAGTTCCATCTCCATTGGTTTTATCCCTAAAGGGGATAAAGAGATGGTCGCTGCCAGGGGATTTGTAAAGCTGCATTACATATTCTTTGCCGTTAAGTTGAAATCGAAACCTTCCATATTGGATGTATCTCTTCTTTACCCCCTTATTGGTCAGGAATTGTGCGTAGTATTTGGGATTCATGATGTGGTACTTGTATCGTTTGATCTTTCCCTCGAAATGATACTTCAGGTCAATGGGATAATACGTTAACCCTTTAAAATTACTACGCTGCGAATCATCCAAAGGTGAGCGGGGATGTTCCTTGAAAAATTGGTCCCTTTTCTCCCTGTATTCGCTGATCTCCTGGTCGGATTTCCCCTGGGGATAAACCGGCCCGCCCGAAAGGAATGCCACCACAAGCACAAGAGAGACAGCGAAAAGCTTTGGGCCTATTTTTTCAGACATACTTCATCTCCTTCCTTATGATATTTCCAGGGTCTAATCCCCAAACCCTTGGAATAGTAAATGTTATCCACCCCCGAGGGCAATCTTCATCCTTCTTAAAAATTCCTCGGGTTTGATCACCTCATAAAAACGGAGGCTTTCAATCTCCTTTCCCATCTGATCGAGAAAGATGACCGTTGGGACTCCCTTGATGCTGTATCTCTCCATGAAAGATCGATTCTCGGGTTTGGTTGAGTGAGTGAGATCCACCCGTAATGTGAAAAATTGTTTCGCCTTGGCGATTACCGGTGGCGATGAAAAAGTCCGTCGTTCCAATTCTCGACAGGGAACACACCAGTCGGCGGTGAAATCGATGATGACGGGCTTTGCCTGATTTAGGGCCCTTTGAACCAGCTTTTCATCATAATCGAGCCATTGAATGCCTTGCCGATGAAAGAAGAGATGACCGGGTGCCAGGACGAGATAGGAGGAGAATACGATGCCAAAAATTCCCGTGCCCCATTTAATTCCTCGGAACCCTCTTAAGCCCTTGCCCGATCCCTCGACCCATCCCAAATATATCGAGCCCACGGCTGCAATGGAAGCCTGCAGGAGCCAATAGAGCTCATTGGAGATGAGGTTGCGTGAAAAATAGACGGCCATTCCCAGCATAACGAATCCGAAAATCCTCTTCACCCAGACCATCCATTCACCGGAACGCGGGAGCTTGCTGAGGCTTCCCGAGAGCGTACCCAGAAAGAGGAATGGGGTTCCCATGCCCAGGGCCAAGACGAAGAACGTCCAAAACCCGAGGACTGGATTCCCCTTCTGCCCAACGTAGGACAACAACCCGATGATAAAGGGGCCGATACAAGGGGCAGCCAGAATTCCCACGGTCAGGCCCATGAGAAGGGCCCCGAAGACCCCCTGCGATGATTTCCCGGCAATCCGGGTGATAAAGGCGGGCATCCTGATTTCGTAGAGCCCAAACATGGAAAGGGATAAACCCACGAGGACGAAAGCGATAAAGAGGAGGACGAAGGGATTTTGCAGCGCTGACCCGAATAGGCTTCCCGTCAAGGCTGTGACCGTTCCAAGTATGGAGTAGGTGATTGCCATACCCAAAACGTAAAAAAGGGAGAGAACAAATACCCACCGCGAGCTACCCGCCCCTTGGGCAACGAAGAAACCGACGGTAATGGGGATGAGGGGATAAATACAGGGCGTTAGGTTGAGCCCTAATCCCCCCAAGAAGATGATAAAGAGGGAAAGGATGACTCCCCTTTGAACTAGGGTAGGAGA
>DAOVGJ010000193.1 GCA_030672465.1 Pseudomonadota bacterium
AGGAGCTTGATTACACAGTAGGCGAACAGGGGTACTATAGCTAATATGAGACCGTTAACCAACCTCTTCAATCCCAGTTCCTTTCGACCCATTTTATGCCGCAAGGCTCAATGGACCCCCGGCATGAGGGGCTCTCCATCATCTTCCCTTAATAGATCTGCCTCACCTTGGGCTTCCGCAAAACGGTCTCACCGTCGTCCCTGAACTGCATCTGGTAGAGTCTTTTATAGATCCGATTCATGGCCAAGAGCTCATCATGGGTTCCCTCTTCGACGATCCTCCCGTTATCGATGACCAGGATGCGATGGGCATTTCTTATGGTGGAGAGACGGTGGGCGATGAGGAAGACGGTCCGATTCGCCATCAATCTTTCCAGAGCGATCTGAACCTGAAATTCGGACTCGGAGTCCAGGGACGAGGTGGCCTCGTCCAGGATGAGGATGGGGGCGTTTTTGAGCAGCGCCCTGGCTATGGAAACCCTCTGTCGCTCCCCACCGGAGAGTTTCACCCCCTGCTCCCCGATGGTGGTATCGTAGCCCAAGGGCAATTTTTCGATGAACCCATGGGCGTTAGCCGCCTTGGCGGCCTCGACGATTTCCTCTTCCGATCTGGTTACGTCCCCATAGGCAATATTGTTCCTCACGGTATCGTTGAACAGGATGGTCTGCTGGGTCACGATGCCGATATGCTCCCTGAGGGACTTTATGGTCAATGTCCTGATATCCCTCTCATCGATGGTGATGTGGCCCTCATCTATGTCGTAGAATCGGGGGATCAGATTCACCAGGGTTGTCTTCCCCGCTCCACTCACTCCAACCAGCGCCAATACCTCACCCACCTTCACGTCTAGATTGATATCCTTCAAGACCATCTTGTCCTCGTACTTGAAGGAGGCATGTTCGAATTTGATACCGTCGGAAATGCCGTTTAGCGATACTGCCTCATCGGCATCCCTGATATCGGGGGTTGTGTCCATCAGTTCGAAGACCCTCGAGCCCGCCGCCAACCCACCTTGAACGATGTCGTTGACCGTGCTGAGGGATTTGATGGGCTTATATAGTAAGAGGAGGGCGGCCAAGAAGGAGCCGAAGGTTCCCGGCGTGGAATTTCCCTGAATCACGCCATACCCCCCAACCAACACGATGCCGGCGATGCCCAGTCCCCCCAATGCCTCGACGACGGGGGAGGAGAGGGCCCTGATTTTCTGCCTCTTCATGAGGACCTTGAAGAATCGGTCGTTTTCGGCGGAAAACCGACGGTATTCGTAATCCTCCATGGTAAAGGCCTTGACGATGCGATTCCCCGAGATGGTCTCTTGGAGCAAGGAGGTAATGAACCCCATTCGAATCTGGCCCTTGATGCTGAACTTACGGAGTTTCTTGCCGAATTTAACGATGGGAATAGCGGCGAGGGGGAGGATGATGAAGGCGATACACGCCAACTTCCAATCCCGGTAGAAAACCACCACCGTTAGGGCGATGATGGTAAAGGAATCCCTCAGGACGGTGGTTATGGCACTGGATACAGCGCCTTGGATGAGGGTGACGTCATTGGTGAGCCTCGAGATGAGGATGCCCGTTGGCGTTTTGGTAAAGAAAGAGAGGGAGAGGTATTGGAGGTGATGGTAGAGTTTTTCCCTCAAATCGGCCACGATACGCTGACCGACAAAGCTCATGAGGTAGGCTTGGCCATAGTAGAAGATTCCCTTGAGGAGATAAAGGCCAACGATAACCATTGGTATGAGGAACAACATCCTCATATCTTTGTCGACGAAAATTTTGTCCATTGCGGGCTGGACGAGCCAGGCGGCTCCAGCGGTGCTGATGGCGACGAAGACCATGCATATCATGGACAAGACAAGCTTCGCCCGGTAGGGTTTAACGAATTGCAATAGCCGTTTGTACAATTCCACGGTCATCCCGAGACAAGAAAGAAGGGCTATGTCCCTTGGTGGATGAAGCGATACAGGATTTGCGCCGCCCTTTGTGATGCCCCCGGGTTCCCCAATTTCTGCTTGACCTTTTCCAGTTCGCCTTTAATTGTGAATAGCAGACGGGGGTTCTTCAGCATCTTTGAGGTCTCATTGAAGATATTGACGGGGGAGGCCTCCCCTTGGATGAGCTCGGGCACGATCCTCTTTTCGGCGATGAGATTGACCAAACCGATGTTCTTGACCTTCACCAAAAGCCGTCCCACCAGATAGGAAAGGAATGAGACCTTGTAGACGATGATCATGGGGGTGTTCATAATAGCCGCCTCCAGTGTCGCCGTGCCGGAGGCGGTGATGATAAGGTCGCAGATGTTAAGCACGTCGTAGATATAGTGCTCAACTACCCTGATGTCCACATTGAAGCGCCCAATATATTCTTCAATCTCAAAACGGTTGATGGCCGGCGCTAAGGGGATGATGAATTGGAGGTTCGGAAAATCCCGCGAAAGAAGATGGGCGCTCTTCAGGAGGACGGGAAGGAGTTTTTGCACTTCTTCCCGCCTGCTTCCGGGCAACAGCCCAATGGTCCTCTTATCTTTATCCAAGCGGAATATCTCGAGGGCTTCCTCCTTGGAGAGGTGGGGTTTAACGATGTCGATCAAAGGATGGCCGACAAATTCGCAATCGACGCCCCTTTGCCGATAGAAGGAAACCTCAAAGGGGAGGATTACTACCAGCTTGGGGATTAATTTCGCGATCTTCTTAACCCTCCCCGCCCTCCATGCCCACACCTGGGGGCTGATGTAGTAAAAGACGGGGATGCCCCTCTTATTGGCCTCCTTGGCCAACCTGAGGTTGAAGTCGGGAAAGTCGATGAGGATTGCCAGGGCGGGTGTATCCCAATGGAGGGACCTCTTAAGCAACCGGAAAGCCCTAAAGATAGACCTCAGCTTGGAGAAGACCTCAACGATGCCGACCACGGCCACCTCCGAGCTATCGAAAATCACCTCGGTCCCGGTGCTTCTCAGATGTTCTCCTCCCAAACCGTAGAAGCGCAGCTTCGGATCGAGGGAGAGGGCCGCTTTCACCAAGTGGGCCCCGTGTAAGTCCCCGGAGGTTTCGCCCGCTACGATTAAGATCTTCTTTTCTCCTGTATGCTTCATCCCATAAGGCTACCCGATTTTTTCCTTTTTTCGATTTTCCTTTGGATCTGATCGGTAATCCTCAAGGCAACCTCGAGGGCTTTTTTACCATCCAATCCCGATACCAAGGGTCGCTTTCTATCTCTGACCCTCTCGACGAAGGACTTTATTTCCAGCTCCAAGGGGTCGTTTTTGGCGATTTCGATGTCCCCGGCGAAGACGCCGGGGAAAAGGGGCTTACGCCCCTCGCCATCCCTGCTGAGGACGGTAATTCTTTGGGCGACGTAGTCGATGGAGAAATAAGCAGTTGACTGGAATATCCGGATCTTTCGCATCTTCTCCCTGGAGACACGGCTGGCCGTGACATTTGCGATACACCCGTTTTCGAACTCGATTCGAGCGTTGGCGATATCCAAATGGGGAGATACGATGGGGACGCCTACGGCTTGAATGGACTGAATGGGGGAATCCACCATGCTGAGAATGACCTGAATATCGTGGATCATCAGGTCGAGGACCACATCGACACCTGCCGCCCTTTCCAGAAAAGGGCTCAGCCGGTGGGATTCGATGAACATGGGATCGACGAGGGCTCCCTCCAAGGCCATGATGACGGCATTGAACCTCTCCTGGTGACCCACCTGGAAAACACATTGCCTCTTTTCCGCTATCTCGACCAACTCATCCGCCTGCCGGAGGGTAGTAGTGATGGGTTTTTCCAACAGGACATCGATCCCCCTGTGGAAGAACTCCTTGGTTACCTGGTAGTGAATGGGAGTGGGAACGGCGATGCTGACGGCATCCACCTTATCGTACAGATCCTCATAATTGTAGTAGGGGCTGGTATTAAAACGGACCGCGATTTGCCGTGAACGGGAGGGATCGATATCGGCTATCCCCACCAATTCCACTTCGGGCAGTCGATGGTACTTCTCCGCGTGAAATTGCCCGAAATATCCCACCCCTATGACGCCAACCCTCACTTTCCTCATCACCTGCAGATCCCCCTCTTTGAGCCTTGAATGAATTGGGCGAAGTGAAGCACTTCGGGAATGGTGCTTATTTCATCTTGCTGAATAGTCTTGATGGCCTTCTCGATCATCAATCCGGACCTGAATATGATTTTGTAAGCTTTCTTGAGCCCCTTGATTGTCTTGTCCGAAAAACCGTGTCTTTTCAGGCCGACCATGTTCAACCCATACGGTTTACACCGGCCGCCAGCGACGAGGATATAGGGAGGAATATCCTGAGGGACACCAGTCAGTCCGCTGATAAAGGAATATGCGCCGATTCGAACGAATTGGTGTACGGCCGACAGCCCGCCGATGATAGCGCCGTCCTCGATCTCGATATGTCCCGCCAGGGTAGATGCGTTGGACATAATCACCTGATTACCGAGGAGGCAATCGTGGGCCACATGGGCATAGGCCATCAGGAAGTTTTCGTTCCCCAAGACGGTTTTCCCCCCTCCATGGGTTGTTGCCCTGTTGATAGTGACGAATTCCCTGATGACGTTGTTGTCCCCGATGATGACATGGGACTCCTCGCCCTTGAACTTAAGGGCTTGGGGAACTTCTCCGATAGAGGAGAACTGAAATATCTTACAATTTTTTCCTATCGTCGTCCATCCGGTAATGACTACATGGGGGCCAATCCAGGTGTCCTGCCCGATGGTCACGTTTTCGCCGATGACTGAAAAGGGGCCAATTTCAACGCCTTCGGCAATCCTTGCATTGGGGTGAACAACAGCCTTTTCGTGTATCATGGATACCCCCTTCCATCCCCCCTATCCCTTATCGCCTAACATGGCCAGTAATTCCGCCTCGGCAGCCAATTGGCCCTCCACATAGGCCTTCCCGGTAAAACCCCATACGGATTTCCGATGTTTTGAAACAACCATTTCGATCCTAATCTGATCCCCCGGGGTGACTGGCCTCCGGAATCGAACCTTGTCGATGGCCATGAAGTAGACCGCCCTCTTCCTCGACTCTTCGGGCATTGATTTGAAAGCGAGGATGCCAGCAGTCTGGGCCATGGCCTCGACTATCAATACCCCCGGCATGATGGGTTGGCCTGGAAAGTGCCCTTGGAAAAAGGGCTCATTAATGGTGACATTCTTTATGCCGACGATTCGTTTTCCCATTTCCAGCTCAACGATACGATCGACGAGGAGAAATGGGTATCCATGGGGCAGTATCTCCATAATTTCATTGATCTGGATCATGGATGTCCTCCGAGGATTGAGGGGAAGTCTTCCGTTTTAGATCTTGTCCTGCCTCCAGGTCCCTTAGCTTGGCCTCCAATTGGCCGATCTTTCTCCACATTTCCGGCAATTTGGGAAAGGTCAGGACCGCTCTCACCTGTTCTTTGTGGGGCAGGGGAGGGGTTCCGGTGACTACCTGATTGGGAGGGATATCCTTGGCCACACCCGACTGAGGCCCCACTATGACGTTATCCCCGATCTCGATGTGATCAATCACCCCAACCTGACCGGCCAGTATGACGTTGGACCCGATCTTGCTGCTCCCCGCGATTCCCACCTGGGCCACGATGATGCTATCCTCGCCGATGATGACGCTGTGGGCCACCTGGACTAAGTTGTCGATTTTGACCCCCCTTTTTATGACGGTCTTCCCCATGGCGGCCCGGTCGATGGTGGTATTGGCCCCTATTTCAACATCGTCTCCGATTTCCACGATGCCTATCTGCGGTATTTTCACACTTCGCCTCCCGTCCCTGGCAAAGCCGAATCCATCGCTCCCGATGACAACCCCGCTGTGGAGGATCACCCTTTTGCCGATTCTACTTCCCTCGTATATGGAGACATTGGGGTAGATGAGGCTATCGTCTCCGATGACCGCGTTATCGCCGACGAAAACCCCGGGAAAGAGGATAACCCGGTTGCCGATCTCGGCGTGATCGCCGACATATGCGAAGGGGTAGACGCTTCCCCTTTCCCCCAGCTTGGCCGTTGGGCTGACCCAGGCCCCTTGGTCAACGCCCCTTGGTTCGTAGGGGCGATGGGCATAAATCCCTAGGATCTTGGCAAAGGCCAGGTAGGGATTTGCCACCCTCAGGAGGGGTTTTTCCGCCTCGCTGACCTTCGGGGAGACGATGACAGCCGAGGCCTCGGTCTGAGTCAACTTGGGCAAGTACCGCGGGTGGGCGATAAAGGTGATCTCACCCTTTCGAGCTTCTTCGATAGGGGCTATGCCGACGATCTTTATTCCTCCATCGCCGATAACCTCCCCACCGACCAACTGGGCCAGTTCGCTCAGTATTTTTTCCATGGGCCGGTCCCCTTCTACTTCTTGCTGGTGGAGTTGAAGATTTGAATGACGCGATCCGTGAGGTCTATTGCCTTTGACACGTAAAGGACGATGGCCTCATTCTTTTCCAGGATGACGGTGAATTTCTCCTCTTCTCCCAGTTTTTTGACCGTGGCCCCCAAACCCTGCAGTGCCGCTTTGGTGATCTCCATCTCCTTCCGTTTGAGTTCACCCTGCCTATCCTCTCCCCACCGCTTAAATTCCTTCAGCTTGTTCTGGTATTCCATTTCCTTTCCCTTCCTTGCTTCCTCGCTGAGCATCAATCCCTGCCTCTGAAGCGTTTCCTGTAAGGCCTGAATCTTTCTTTGCCGTTGGGCAATTTCGTTTTGAAATTTCTGGTATTCGCTTTCCATCACCACCTTCGCCTCCTTGCCGGCCTCGGATTCATTCAGTGCCCTCTGTATGTCTACATACCCGATCTTTATCTCCGCTGCATGGGCCCCGGCGCCGAAGGCCGAAATGATGAAGGCCGCACAAAGAATGATTGCTTTTCCTTTTGTTACGTCATTAAACATCTCTTCTGCCCCCCAAAGTCCGTCTTTAAAATTGAGTCCCCATGGAGAAGTCCCAAACACTTTGCTTTTCGTCTTCTTCTGGATTGAGGTTGTATCCCCAATCGACCCGAATAGGGCCAACGGGCGAAAACCAGCGGATTCCCACTCCCACGGCGTGTCTCCACTTGTCAAATTTTTCATTCCAGCCCGCTCCCCCATCGTAGAAGATGGCTCCCCTCAGGCCGATCTCCCTGCTCAGGGGGAAGATGATTTCCGAGTTGAAGATAACCATCCTCTCGCCGCCGATCACCTGCCCGAACCTGTCCTTCGGCCCCGCCTCTCCATATTCGAAGCCCCTTATGGTATTGATGCCGCCAACATAAAATCGCTCATAGATGGGAACCTCTTTCCCATCGTATCCATTGACAATTCCCGCCCTCCCCCG
This sequence comes from Pseudomonadota bacterium, assembly GCA_030672465.1. Taxonomy (GTDB): domain Bacteria; phylum Desulfobacterota; class BSN033; order WVXP01. The sequence goes on from DAOVGJ010000193.1 coordinate 7,341, forward strand.
AAGGTGGAGCACCGTGCCCACAGGCAGGGGGAAATACCAACTGGTGTCGCCGATGAACTTGTAGAAGGTATTGTCACCCCCTAAAATCCCCCCCGCATTCTCCATGGTGAGGGAGTGCCTGGCCCCCTTGGTAGGGTTGTAATAGTCGTCCCTCGTATCCCTCGCAAAACCGAGGGTGACGCTGATGGTATCCTTTATCCCCTCCTGTTCCTTGACGTAACTAGATGAATAGGGGGAGACATCGAAGATGTCCACCCTCTCGGCTTTGCCCAGAAGAGAGGACGATATATAGTCCGTTAGGTATCTCCCAAAATGGACGTCCGTTCCGACAACTTTGGAGTTGTACGTATCGTAGTATTCCAATTCGTCGTAATAGATATTGAAACCAGCGGCTATGGGCATTCCCAGGAGCCAGGGATCGGTAAACCCGAATTTGAATCGCTGGGTCTCGCCTCCCAGTGCAGTCGAAAGACCGGTCCTGTATCCCCGCCCGAAGAGGTTTTTCTCGGAGACCTGGGCCGTTCCCACCACCCCTTCCAATGTGCTAAATCCAGCCCCAAAGCTAATGGCTCCCGTGGGGGCTTCTTCCACTTTAACGTCCACGTTGATCTTTTCGGGACCAGCTTTACTGGTCGTAAAACCGACCTCCTTAAAATATCCGGTGGTCTTGAGCTTTTGTCGACCTCGTTTGAGGGCTGTTGAGTTGAACAGGTCCCCTTCGCCCACTTTGAGCTCCCTCCTGATAACCTTATCGCGGGTCTTTGTGTTCCCGGAAATGTTGATTTGCTCGAAATATACCTTTTTCCCCTTGTGGATATCAAAGGTGAGGTGGACGAGCCTCCTTTCCGGGTCCACGGAGGTAAGGGGGACGACATCGACGTAGGCGTATCCCTTGTCCGCATGGAAATCGGTGATCCTCCGGATGTTCTTCTGGAGTACGGAGGTGCGATAGACTTTTTCCTTCTTCATAGTTAAGAGCTTGAACAGGTCTTCCCGGGTAGTCAGAATATCGCCCTTGAAGTCGATCTCCCCGACCGTAAATTTTTCCCCCTCATGGATCGTGATGTCGATGTAAATCTTTTTCCCACCCTTGCTTATGGTGATCTCGGGCTTGTCGATTTTAACCTGGATGTATCCGTGATCGAAGTAAAAGGCCTGAAGGTTTTGAATATCCGCAGTGAGCATATCCTCATCCAAAACCCCTCTTTTCGTATACCACCAAAACCATCCCTTCTTTTTCGTCCTCATCTGCTTCCGAAGCTTCCTCGCCCAAAAGCGCTTGTTGCCGTGGAATCGGACCTTTTTGACATAGCCTTTTTTCCCCTCCTCGATGATGAACTCGGCGTCGACTTGGTTTCCATCAAGGTAGTGCACGCGATGGTCGACCTTTGCCCGATAATAAGCCTTGGAGGAGTAAAGCTCCTCGATGGCCTCAGCGGTTTGCTTGAGCTTCTCCATATTTAAAATGGCACCGGGGGGAATATCGATCTTTTCCCTTATTTTGGGGGCTTTGATCTTCACGTTTCCCGAGATCAGTATGTCTCGGATGGAGGGTTTTTCCACGACGACAAATATGACCTCTTTGCCCCCTTCCACATCCCTCAAGTCGATGATGACATCGGTAAAAAAGCCCATCTCGTAGATGGATTTGAGATCCTTTCTGAGCTGCGGAATCGAGAGGAGCTCATCTTTCCTGCTCTTGATTTGGCCTCTAATCACGTCTCCGGCGACTTTCTCGTTACCCAATATGGTGATTTTTACGATCTTTTCGTCTTCTCCAAAACACCGGCCGGTTAGGATGAGAGAGAGGAGAATAAAAACCACTATTCTCCCGCCGAACCTGAGTGCCGGGGTCATATGGATTCCTTGGAAAAGAGTTTCTGGCCAAGATCTGGATCTACAGTGGTTTTGGGTAGTTTTTCATAACAAATAACTGATCCTTTGTAAATAGGCAAAATCCAGGTTCTTGGCATTAGTGCTCCTCAAAGGCCTTTCCGTCCACCATCTGAATCCTTCTGGGCATTCGGCTGGCAATCTCATGATTGTGGGTGACCACGATTAAGGTTATCCTCTTTTCGGTATTCAACCTCATGAGGAGGTCAAGGATGGCATGCCCCGTTTTGGCGTCTAAGTTTCCCGTGGGCTCATCGGCCAGCAACACAGTGGGTTGCAGTATGAGGGAGCGGGCTGCAGCCACCCTCTGTTGTTCACCTCCGGAGAGTTCCCCCGGCTTATGGGTGATTCGCTCCCCGAGGCCAACCTCCACGAGGATCTCCTCGGCCTTCATGGCGGCTTCCCCCCTATGCATTCCCCGGATTAAAGCGGGCATCATGGTGTTCTCCAGGGCATTGAATTCTGGCAGAAGATGGTAGAACTGAAAGATGAAGCCCACCTCTCGATTTCGAAATTCGGCAAGGGCCTTTTCCTCCATCGAAAAGATGTCCTGTCCTCGGTAGATGACCCTCCCCGCCGTGGGCCTGTCGAGGGTGCCGAGGATATGCATGAAGGTACTCTTTCCCACCCCTGATGAGCCGTAGATGGCCACCGCTTCGCCCGGGCAAAACGTGAGGCTGATGCCCTTGAGGACTTCGACCCTTTTTGAACCATGGCCGAAGGACTTAAAGAGGTTTTCTACGAGGATTAGGGGATGGGTAGTCCCCACGGATTCTTCCTCCTTCCACAAGGAATTTTTCCCGTTAAACCATTGCTGCCGTGGCCTTCTCGGTCCAGGAGGAGGAGATGATGTGACTTGTGACTTCCAATCTCTTCCTTGAAAAGGCCTCCAGAGCTCCCTTAAAGGAGGGATATTCTGCCACGACATGATCGAAATCCGCCTTCTCCAATTCAAGGAGTTCGGTTGTTTTCGCGGTCCTCACGCTGGCCGTTCGAGGTCGGTTGAAGATGAGCGAAATTTCCCCGAAGAAATCACCTCCCTTGAGATGGCCCAAGGTAACCCTGGGCCCGGCCCCTTTGGAGGCAAAGACTTCTACCTCGCCGCTTTTAATGATGAAAAAGGATGTGGGTGGACCACCCTGCTCGAATATCACCCTGTTTTCCCCAACCCTCCTCAGTTTGAACCGATTGACCAATTGGGCACGCTGGCGCGGTTGAAGTTGCCTAAAGAGGGGGGAGAAGGCCAGCAGGGTGTCGATAATGCGTTTCTTATAGAAGGTAAGGAGGATGTCCCTTATCCGGGGATGAACTTTGGCAATTTCGTCGAAATCGTCCCTTGAAATTTCCAGGACCTCTGAATCGGCCAGGGCCTTGACGGTGGCATGCCTTTTCCGGTCGGAGAAGAAACCGAATTCACCGAAGAAATCCCCCTCGCGGAGTGTTGCCAAAAGGATCTCCCCTTGTTTTTTCCTGGAGTATTTGAAGATTCCCACTTTCCCGGAACTGATGATGTAAATGGAATCCCCGGGGTCCCCCTCCTTACAGACGAGATTTCCCTTGGCCACCTGTTTGGCGGTGAGATGGCTAATCACCTCATGGAGTTCTTTCCGGTTCAGTTCCGAGAAAAGTGGAATTTCGGGAAGCTTCTTTTCGGCCGTTTGGCCCTTTGCCGGCATCTGCGAAGGGGTGCCGATCTGGGCATAGAGGTCGGCCAGCTCCTTGTCGATCCCCTCTTGTGAGGGGTCAATGCGGAGGATAATCTTGTTGAGGGAGATGGCCTGGATGAGGAAACCCTCCTCGACATACTGACGGGCAAGTTGCTTGTAGTGGGCAACGGCCTTATCGGACCTTCCCAGCTTACGGAGCAGGTCGGCCACTCTCAGGCGGGCCCTGAGGTTCATGGGGTCCAATTGGACAATTTTTTGAAATTCCCCCAAGGCCTTTTTGTAATTTCCCCTGGACAGATATCTCTGTGCTCGGCCTTTTATAAGGGCCTTCTCGGAAACCATAGGACTTTCACTCGTAACGCAAGGCCTCCACGGGATCCAGCCTTGAAGCCTTCCAGGAAGGGTAGAGGGTGGCGAGGAAGCACAGCATCAGCGCAACGATAACGATTATCAACACGTCAATGGGATTCAGCTCCGATGGAAAACGATCGAGGTAGTAGACATCCCCGGGAAAGACTTCAAGGCCCAACACCCTTTCGACACAATCAGAAATCGTCTCCATATTGACGGCGGCCAGCATGCCCGATAGGGCTCCCAGAATGGTCCCAACGGTACCTATGATGAGTCCCTCGAGGATAAAGACCTTCATAATGCTCCGGGCCGATGCGCCCATTGATTTCAAGATGGCGATATCCTTATTCTTCTCCATTACCACCATGATCAGCGTGCCGACGATGTTGAAGGCCGCCACAAAGACAATGAGAAATAAGATGATGAACATGATCACCTTTTCCATCCTCAAGGCGGAAAAGAGATTCTTGTTCATCTCCATCCAGTCCTTGGTCCAATAGGGAAGACCGAGATCCCGTTGGATAATCCCGGCCACTTCCTTTGCCCTATAGACGTCGTCCACCTTTATCTCTATCCCCGTAACGGCATCTCCCATATCGAAGAAGCGTTGTGCATCGTTGAGGGAGATGAACGCGAGGGAGGAGTCGTATTCGTACATGCCCACATTGAAGATTCCCACGACTTTAAACTGCTTCATCCGGGGAACCATCCCCATGGGAGTTATGGTCCCCATGGGTGAAATCACGGTGACGGGCTCATTGAGGAATGTACCCAGATGCCTGGCTAACTCCCTTCCGATAATAATCCCAGCGACGGCTCCATCTCCCCCCTGCTCCTTCAAGTCACTAAGGGAACCCTCCATTATGGCACGCCCGATATTGGTCACCTCAACCGCGGAATCCGGGTCGATGCCCCTGATGACCACGCCGGAGACATTGGCTTTCGATGTGAGCATCACCTGATTGTAAATGAATGGGGATGCCGAAACGACCCTCTCATACCCTTTCACCTGTTCAATTAAACCGGAATAATTGGAAATCCCCCCCTCCCCATGTTTCAACAAGATAATATGGGAATAGGTGCCCAATATTTTCTCCTTGATGTCCTTTTCAAACCCGTTCATTACGGCCAGTACGATGATAAGGGCCATTACCCCGAGAAAGACTCCGGCAATGGAAATGATGGTAATAATGGAGATAAAGAATTGTTTTCTCTTGGCCTTCAAATATCTCAGGCCAATGAATAGTTCGTATGACATCGGCATGGGGGGCGTCTCCTCCCAGATATCCGGTGACCCAAGGGGGTCTATTGCCTTTGGGGTTTCAAGAGGGGAAACAGGATCACCTCCCGTATGGAGGGAGAATCGGTCAACAGCATCACTAAACGATCGACTCCAATTCCCTCTCCCGCCGTGGGCGGCATTCCATATTCCAGGGCCTGCAGGAAATCTTCGTCTAAGCGATGTCCCTCCATTTCCCCACCATCACCCTGCTCCAACTGCTTTACAAACCGTTCCCTCTGGTCCACGGGATCATTCAATTCGGAGAATCCGTTGGCGACCTCCTTTCCTCCTATAAAGAGTTCGAAGCGATCGACCAGATCCGGATGGGCCTGATTTCTCCGAGAAAGGGGGGAAACATCGGTAGGATAATGGGTGATGAACGTCGGCTGGATAAGGTTCGGTTCCACAATTTCGCCCAATATCTCGGTGACGATTTTCCCGTGGGGAATCCCTCTTTCCAGGGGTATACCCAGCCCCAGGGCGTATTCCAAGGCCTTGTCGTAATCTTGGAGGGCTTTGTGATCGACCGCTCCCCATTGAACGATAGCCTCCTCGATAGTTAATCGCTTCCAGGGGGGAGAGAGATCGATTCTCTCCCCTTGATGTTCGAGCTCCAGGCCGCCAAGGACGTTCCCAACAATGAAACAGAACATCTCTTCGGTGAGGGCCATCAAATCTTCGAAGGTAGCATAGCTCTGGTAGAGTTCCAACATGGTGAATTCCGGGTTGTGCTGGGTGGAAATCCCCTCATTCCTGAAATTTCGATTGACCTCGTAAACCCTTTCGAGACCCCCGATAACCAGGCGCTTCAGATAAAGCTCAGGGGCCACCCTGAGGTATAGATCCATATCCAGGGCGTTGTGGTAGGTCTTAAAGGGACGGGCCGTGGCCCCTCCCGGGATGGATTGCATCATAGGGGTTTCGACCTCGAGAAAGTCCCTGGCGTCTAAGAACTGCCTGATCAACTGGATAATCCTGGTCCGCTTGATAAAAATTTCCCTCACCTTCGGATTTACGAGGAGATCCAAATACCGCTGTCGGTAGCGGATTTCCACATCCCTCAACCCGTGCCATTTCTCCGGCAGGGGTCTCATGGATTTTGTCAAAAGCCGGATGCTTTCGGCATCGAGGGTCAACTCATTTGTTTTGGTTCGAAACAGGGTACCGGTGATTCCTATGAAATCGCCGATGTCCATTTTTCCGAACAAGTTATATGCCTTTTTTCCGACCCTGTCGCTTCGAACATAGACCTGAATCTTGCCCTTCCTGTCCTGGATGTGTATGAAGGCCGCCTTACCGAAATCCCTCATGGCCATGATGCGACCGGCCAGCGAAAAGGATTCCTTCACCACTTTCAGCTCGTCAGGGGTCGCCTGGCCAAATCGGTTCACAAGATCCTCGGACGTTTTTTCCACTCGGACGTCGTTGGGGAAAAGGTTAACACCCTCTTTTTTGAGGTCCTCAATCTTGCGAAGCCTCTGAACCATCAGGGGTCGCGATTCGTCCATAGATCCCCCTTCTCTTAGTTCCTTAAATCAAAATAAAATATCACCCTTCCTTACGACCCGTCAAGGGAAAAGCCCGCTGGAGTTTCCGGGGTTTTAAGGGAACACCGTTGTCCTTGAGCGAAATTTACAGGAGAAGTGGGGTACCCATCGAGGGTGAGCAG
>DAOVGJ010000078.1 GCA_030672465.1 Pseudomonadota bacterium
TCGGGTTTAGAGAGGAGCGCCTTTTCGGCGTTATCCATGGCCATTCGGACGAGATGGAGTCGATTCCCCCGTTTTGGTACCATGATCCTTACCCTGCTGTTTTTCTTCTCCGTTAGCCACTGTTCGATCAGTTCGTGGTCCTGAATGGGAAAGGGGAGGAGGATCTCCTGAGGGATAAACTTGCCCTCCCCGTAGAACTGATTGATAAAGGAGGAGATGATTTCTTCATCAGGCCATTTCTGACGGGAGAGGCTGAAGAACCGTCCCCCCATGAGCATCCCATTTCGAACGAAGAGAGTTTGAACTCCGATTCCACCTCCATTGCGATGGAAACCGATAACGTCTTGGTCGAGGAACCCCTTGGACACGATATGCTGTTTCTCGATTACCTTCTCCATGGAATGAATTTGGTCACGAATCCTGGCCGCCCCTTCGAAGTCGAGACAATCGGATTTCTCCCTCATTTTCTCCTTGAGGATTCGGATGAGCTCTTTGCCCTTTCCTCGGAGAAAAAGGCGTACTCCTTTGACGATCTCCCGGTACGAATGGGTATTTACCTTTCCAACACAAGGGGCGAGGCAGCGGCCCATCTGATAGTTGATGCAGGGACGTGTGCGGTTCTTAAACTTGGCATCTTTACAACTTCGCAAGGGGAACAATTTGTAGATGAGCTTGAGGGTATTTCTGACGGATAAGGCGGAGGGATAGGGCCCGAAATAGAGGGAGCCATCTTTTTTGATCCGGCGGACGATTATTAACCTCGGGAAAGGTTCCTCGATGGTGAGCCGAAGACAGGGGTAATTCTTATCATCCTTGATCTTGACGTTATATCGGGGCTTATGTTTCTTGATGAGGTTATTCTCAAGGATCAGGGCCTCCTTTTCCGACTCCGTGACCAGGTAGTCCACATCGGCAATCCTGTTGATAAGGGTTCGGGTTTTGATATCCCTTTCATCGGCCCTTTGGAAGTAGGAGCGGACTCGGTTACGGATGCTCTTGGCCTTCCCGATGTAGATGATCGTCCCCTTGAGGTCCTTGAGCAGATAGACCCCTGGGGATTCAGGAAGAAGCTGTACTTTGTTCTCCATGACCATGGCTCAAGTGCTTATCGGGCTGTTGCCCGAATCCCATTTCGCTCTTTGAAAAGAATTTTTGACCATTCTAAAGTTCGCTTCACTGCAAATCCAAAACTCGCCTTTCAGGCTCAGACATTGGATTTGCGCCCGTTTCGCTTCACTAAGAATGGTTACCAAAAATTCTTTAATTTCCGCTCCAGGGATTTGGGCAACAACCCGTTATGATGTGACCGCATCTCCCCTTAACTCAGCTTCTTGGAGGTGGCGGATTCGATCCCTCAAAAGCGCCGCCCGTTCGAAATCGAGCTCTTGGGCGGCCTCCCTCATCTCCTTTCTCAACTTTTTGACCACCTTGGGGATTTCCTTTGTGGAGATGTATTCTTCCCGAGCCTCGGCAATCAGGGGAACGGTATAATAATCCGCCTCGTATACGGAGGAGAGGATGTTCTTAATGGACTTCCTGATGCTCGTCGGGGTGATATTATGGGTTTGGTTGAATCCCTCCTGAATCCTTCTCCTTCGTCGGGTTTCCTCCAGGGCCATCGCCATGGAACGGGTAATCTGATCCCCATACATGATTACCCTTCCGGAGATATTCCTGGCCGCCCTTCCGCAGGTCTGGATGAGCGACTTGGTTGATCTCAAGAACCCCTCTTTGTCCGCATCAAGGATGGCGACCAAAGAAACCTCGGGGATATCCAGGCCCTCCCTGAGCAGGTTGACCCCGATCAGGACATCGAATTTTCCGAGCCTGAGGTCCCGTATGATCTCAACCCTTTCCAGGGTGTCGATCTCCGAATGGAGATACTTTACCCGAAGCCCGAGGTCGGCGTAATATTCCGTGAGGTCTTCGGCCATTCTCTTTGTCAGGGTGGTAACCAATACCCTGTCGCGCTTCTCAACCCGCTTTCTGACCTCCTCCAGGAGATCGTCAACCTGATTCCTTGCCCCTTTTACCGTGATAGCGGGATCAATTAACCCGGTCGGACGAATGATCTGTTCCGCCACTTGGCCCCTTCCTTGTTCGAGCTCGTAATCCCCGGGGGTGGCCGATACATAGATGGCCTGGTGGATACGATCCTCGAACTCGGGAAAGTTGAGGGGACGATTGTCCAAGGCGGAGGGCAGCCTGAAACCATATTCGACCAGGGTTTCCTTTCTCGATCGATCCCCCCTATACATCCCCACCAGTTGGGGGATGGTGACGTGGCTCTCGTCGATGATCAAAAGGAAATCCCTCGGGAAGTAGTCCAGTAACGTCGGGGGAGGCTCCCCTGGCCTTCGACCCGTCAGGTGGCGGGAGTAATTCTCGATCCCCGGGCAGTACCCGAGTTCCTGGAGCATTTCGAGATCGAAACGGGTCCTCTGCTCTAATCGCTGGGCCTCGAGGAGTTTATCCTGGGATCTCAGTTCCTCCAACCTCTCCGCTAATTCTATGTGGATATTCTCGATGGCGCTTCGCATCCTCTCCTGGGTGGTGACATAGTGGCTCCCCGGATAGATGGCGATTTTGTCCAGCCTCTCGATTACCTTCCCCCTCAGGGGATCTATCTCTGAAATAGCCTCTACCTCGTCGCCGAAAAGCTCGATGCGAATGGCTCGATCTTCCTCGTATGCGGGGAATACCTCCACGATGTCCCCCCGTACCCTAAATGTCCCTCGGTGAAAATCGATGTCATTTCGTTCATATTGAATCTCAACCAGCTTGTTGAGGATTTTCTCACGTGGTACCATCGCCCCTCTTTCCACAAAGAGGAGCAAACCGTGATAAGCCTCGGGTGATCCCAGTCCATAAATACAGGAGACGCTGGCTACAATGACTACATCATTTCGGTCCAGGAGGGATCGGGTGGCTGAGTGCCTCATCTTATCGATTTCGTCGTTGATGGA
>DAOVGJ010000016.1 GCA_030672465.1 Pseudomonadota bacterium
ATCGTTTTCCCTCAGGTAATCCTTCAGATCCTCGCCCATCTGGAGGCCCCGGGGTGCGACGAAGTAGATCTTTACCCCATCGTAGTTCTTCAGAAGATAGGTGAGGGAGCGGACTGTCCTGCCGCGGAGGAGATCTCCCACCATGGCAATGGCCTTTCCATCAATCCCCCCGTAGTTTTCGAAGGAGCGGTGCAGCGTATAGATATCAAGCAAGGCCTGGGTGGGGTGTTGATCCTTCCCGGAACCGGCATTGATCACCGAAACAGGGCGGCCAGTCTGATTGAGGAGCCAGGCCATCTTCTCCGCGAACCTCTCTTGGACATGGCGCATAATCACGAGATCGACATAGCTGGAGAAAGTCCTCACGGTATCCTCTTGGGTTTCACCCTTCATCTCGGATGAGGTAGTTGGATCCCGCACCTCTGAACATCTCATCCCCAATATCTGGCAGGCGGACATGAAGGAGAGGAACGTTCTGGTGGAGGGTTGAACGAAGTAGAGCATGGCCTGCTTCGTCTGAAGCAGGGATTGGAGAAAGAGCATCCCCTGGTTTCCCTTGGCGATTCCCCTAATCTTCGTGGCCAAATCGCAGATGTAATCGAGGGTAGGGCGATCGAATTGCTGAGCCATAATCACATGGAATATGTTCCCATCCCTCATGAAGTATTCTTTTTTCTCGCCTCCCCTGAGCTCCTTAAACGTCTCCCAATCAATTGGCCTTACCATGGCACGTCCCCCAATATAGATTTTCACCATAAGAAGCTATCAGAAAATCCCCCTTTTCTCAAGCGGATATATTTGGGGATTTTTTATTTGAGGATAAGGGAAGGGATGGGGGTATATGAAGCTATTTACAGGTGGGGATACAAGCTGAGGGAAGTTGGTGAATTATTGGGGCTTCACTATTCATAGGGTAAGCAGGATAGCCTCAAAGGGAACAAAAAACAAGATCGGCTTATATGACCCCAGACGTGCAGACGATGACGGCCTTTCTTTTGGCAAAGGGAACGAGATCTTTCCTCCCTAAAAGGAAAATCTGCCAAACGCTTCAGTCCCCGCCATCCCAGATCGGCTCATGAGGACCCTGGGCCGGTTTCCCTTCCTGTTCCTTGGGGGTATCCCTCAAAGACCTTCCGAAAATGGTAGCCGTAAATGGAAAGGCACACACACAGCGGGAAGAGTCGCGGGCGTCGGAAGACGGTCCAAAGGAGGGTCTTCCAATAATAAAAACGCTCCTTGCCCCTTATACCCAAGGCCCAGATAGATTGGAAGAACGCCTTAATGTAGCAGAATTGTATGGGATGGCTCCTTTTCTCGGGCAGGCGATAATTCCTCAGAAAAGTGATAAGACGTCTATGGAAATGGCGGGGGGTGTAAATGTGGGTTACGATGTCCCTGTATCCTTCAACAAGCCGTCGGTAACCCATCTTGGGAATGAAGTTTATGGAAAAATCAGTGTTGTCCCCCTTGGTCTCTCCTACAATCCTGCCCTCTTGCTGGAGCCGTTCATAGAGCCTTGTGCCTCTAAGGGCATTCAAAAGGCCTACCATGGCGGTGACTATCCCGCTTTGCTGGATGAAATTTATTTGCCTCTGAAAGATAACCAGAGGATCACTGTCGAAACCAACGATAAACCCCCCTAAGACCTGAAGGCCGAATCTCTGCATCTTCTTGACCGCTGCCATCAGGTCCCTATCTTTATTCTGAACCTTGCGACACTCAGAGAGGCTTTCCTCTTCAGGGGTCTCGATCCCCACAAATACCGAATCGAAACCAGCCTTTACCATAAGTTCCATCAACTCTTCATCGTCTGCGAGGTTGACGGAGGCCTCGGTGAGAAAGGAGTAAGGATATTTCTTCTCCTGCATCCATTTTATAAGGGCGGGTAACAGATCTTCTTTTAATGTGCGGGGTTTCCCTATGAAGTTATCGTCTACAAAGAATACCGTACCCTTCCACCCCCTTTGGTATAACGCCTCAAGCTCCGCTAAAACCTGAGTATTCGTCTTCGTTCGAGGCCTCTTCCCGTTCAGCAGACCGATGTCGCAGAACTCACAATCAAAGGGACAGCCGCGGCAGTACTGAACGCACATGGCGGCATATTTCCGCATATCGAGAAGATCCCACTCGGGTATGGGAGAAGATGTAATATCGGGCCACTCAGAGGAAGTATAGATGGGTTTTCCCTTTCCTTTCTCCAAGTCCTCAATAAGGGAGGGAAGGGTTGCCTCGGCCTCGTGAAGGACCAAATGATCAATTTCTGGAAACCCATCAGGAGAGATGGTGAAGAGGGGGCCGCCGGCAACAATCTTTTTGCCGAGGGCCTTAACTTTCCTTACGATTTCTCTGACCGACGCCCCTTGTACCGCCATAGCGCTTATGAAAATGTAATCGGCCCATTCGATGTCCTCATTCTTCAGCACATCCATGTTCAGATCAACAAGTCTCCGCTCCCAAGTCCTGGGGAGAAGGGCTGCCACGGTCACAAGCCCTAATGGTGGGAAAGAAGCCTTCTTAGAGATGAACTTGAGCACATACCTAAAACTCCAAAAAGTATCTGGATAACGGGGGTAAACAAGCAGAATTTTCAAGATTCCTCCTTTTTTTGACATGTTCATTGAAATTTAGCACGCCATCTCAATTTAAACAAGTCTTATAGAGTATGAGGATTTTGCCAACTGCCTCTTAAGAACGGCTACAGTTTTAGATTCCTGGCTTGGCTCATGATTCATCCATCTCCTTGGTTGCTAAAGACTTTATCATAAAAAAGATAAATTGCCAGGAATCTTTGACCACTTACCCAAAGACTGATGATCTCGTAAAAAGTCATAAATCAGACGGCACAGTAAAAAGCTCCAGATGCAAGGTGCGCGAATCTTTAGGAATGAGGCGTACTTACCAGTACGCCACAGTGGATAAAGATGAAGTGCAACGCCGCCCTTCGGCTTTGCTCAGGGCCGTGAGCATGTCGAACGGCAGATGGACTTTTTACGAAGCCGTCAAGACTCGCTTCAGGCAATTTCCAAACTCGCGCTTCGGGCTCAAACAGCGGAAATTGCTCTTCTTTCACTTCGCCACGAATGGTTACCAAAAATTCTTTAATGTTCCCTCCAGGGGATTAGGGCAAAACCTGTTCCGAAGTGACGACTTCTACAGCAAATTACGCTCTGGGACAACGGTATTCTTCAGAAACTCAGGAAACTTCGACTCCATTTAGTGACAAGTCCACCGTTGTGGTGTTCGATGATATATTTTTTTCGGACTAACTTCCAGTTTACGTAAAGTGATTTACCTCCATGGGGGATGAGGGTATGAAATACTACAAGATTGGACAGTTGGCCGACTTCGTGGGGGTCAGCCCCCGAACCATTCGATACTATGAGGAGATAGGCCTCCTCAATTCCATTAGGCGGCTCGAGGGGGGGGAAAGGGTTTTCACGGATCAGGACTACCAAAGGCTTAGGTTTATCAAAAGGCTCAAGCATCTGGGATTGACCCTGGCTGAGATGCATGAACTGGAGGACATCTACCAGATTCACCGGACCAATAAGAAGGTTTTGCCGAGGCTATTAGAATTGCTGGATGGCCATGTACAAAAGATCGAGGAAAGAATACGAAACCTGGAAAAATTAAAATCGGAAATCTTGACCTATCATGAAAGGATAAGCAAAAAACTCGATGAGCAGACCTAATGGATTTCCAGCTTCCGAGGAGGACCACGATGGCAATCAAAACAATCGGCGTCGTTGGCGCGGGACAGATGGGAAGCGGTATCGCCCAAGTTGCTGCCACTTCCAATTTCCATGTGATCATGAGCGATATCAGTGAGGCATTGGTGGAAAGGGGCAAATCCCACATCTCCAAATCCCTTGATCGAATGGTTCAAAAGGAGAAGATTAACCCCTCCCAAAAAAAGGAGGTTATGGCCAGAATCGAGGGGACCATCGACCTGGGAAAAATGAAAGGAGCTGATTTCGTCATCGAGGCCGCCACGGAAAATGAAGGGTTGAAATTGAGTATATTCAGGGAATTGGATGGCATCTGCAGTAAGGAGATTGTCCTATCCAGCAACACCTCCTCCATCTCCATTACCAAAATCGGCTCGGCCACAACACGTCCGGAAAAGGTAATTGGAATGCACTTCATGAACCCGGTCCCGGCCATGGAACTGGTTGAAATTATCAAGGGCCTTGCGACATCGGACGAGACCTTTCGGACAACGAAAGGCCTCGCCGAAGAGCTGGGGAAGACCCCCGTTGAGGCCAATGACTTCCCCGGCTTCATATCAAATCGAATCCTCATGCCCATGATCAATGAGGCCATCTATGCCTTATTCGAGGGTGTGGGAGACCCCGAAGCCATCGATAAGGTGATGAAATTGGGGATGAACCATCCCATGGGGCCTTTGGCCTTGGCGGACCTTATTGGCTTGGATACGGTCTTGGCCATATTACAGGTACTGCAGGAAGGCCTGGGGGACCCCAAATACCGCCCCTGTCCCCTTCTCAAGAAATACGTCGATGCGGGATATCTCGGGAGAAAGACGGGAAGGGGCTTCTTCAACTACGGGGAAACATGATTTAAGAGATAAAGAAGTGCTGCGGTCATGCGGTGCTGCAGTGCTGCAGTTATGTGGTTACGGGGGTGGACATTTTAGCTCAGCAATACTGTGAATGCGCGTTTCGGAGCTCCTTTTCCCGATTTTTCACTGATCCCTAAAGATATACCGCCAGGAGAGCCCCATGGATTTCAATCTGACCACTGAACAAGAAATGATCCGGGATATGGTCAGGGATTTTGCCGACAAAAATATCAAGCCCGTTGCCGCCCAATACGATGAGGAGAAACGGTTCCCCTTCGAAAATCTGAAGAAGATGGCTCAATTGGGCTTGATGGGGATGAATATCCCCGTCGAATATGGTGGCTCAGAAGTCGGGGTTATTGCGTACAGCCTTGCGATGACGGAAATAGGGAAGGCCTGTGCCTCCCATGCCGTTACGACTTCCGTTACCAATATGGTGGCTGAGGTAATCCATGAGTTCGGAAAGGAGGAGATGAAGAGGAAACATATTCCCAAACTGTGCAACGGGGAATATCCCGCTGGTTCCTTTGCCATTACCGAGCCCCATACGGGATCCGATGCTGCGAACATAAAGACCGCGGCCGTTTTGGATGGAACGCACTACGTTCTCAATGGAAGGAAAACCATGATTACCAGCGGAGAACATGCCGGTGTTACGGTAGCATGGGCTGTTACGGACAAAAGCGCTAGAAAGGGAAAGGGGATCAGCGCCTTCGTCATTGAAAAGGGAACCCCGGGGTTCTCCATTGGAAGGGCTGAAGAGAAGATGGGACATAGGGCCTCTCCCCTAAACGAACTCATCTTCGATAATTGCCGAATACCCAAAGAGTGCCTCTTGAGCCGTGAGGGAGAGGGATTTAAGATTGCCATGATGGAGCTCGACGGCGGACGCATCGGCATTGGTTCCCTCGCTGTGGGAATCGGTTTCGGAGCCATCGATTTTGCGGCTCAATACGTGAAGGAAAGGGAGGCGTTCGGCCAACCCCTTTCGAAATTCGAGGCCATTCAATGGATGATAGCGGACAGCTATACGGAATTGGAGGCCGCACAGCTTCTCGTCCTGAGGGCTGCCTTTTTAAAGGAAAATAAGTTACAATTTACCAAAGAGGCGTCCATGGCGAAATTATTTGCCACGGAGGTGGGCAGGCGAGTCGCCATTCGCGCGGTCCAGATGCTGGGGGGATATGGGTATACGAGGGATTATCCGGTAGAAAGATACCTTCGAGATGTCATCGGCACGACCCTTTACGAGGGCACCTCTGAAGTTCAACGGATTGTCGTGGCAAGGGAAATCCTCAAACGATGAAATATAAAAAGGGGGCCTGAGGAAGGAAGGCTGAATGGAAGTGCAGAAGGAGGGTTTTCTCCAAAAATATGATCTCTATGGCTGTTTTCAATGTGGAAAATGTACGGGTGGCTGTCCAGTATCCCTCAAGTCGAAATTGAATATCAGGAAATTGATGATCGAAGCCCTCCTTCGGGACAATTTGGGCAATGTGGTTCAAAGGGAGGAACTCTGGGACTGCACCACGTGCAAGACGTGTACGCTCCGTTGTCCGAGGGGACTGGAACCCATGGATTTACTCATTGGTATGCGAACCCTGTTGGTCGAGGAAGGTCATATTCCCAAGACCGCCATCGAGGCCCTTGAAAGTACCTACAAATACGGAAATCCTTGGGGCGCCGCGAAAAACAAGAGAAGCGAGTGGGCGAACGAACTGGGCCTGAAGGTTCTGCCCCAGGGAGATCAAGCATCGAATCTCTATTTCGTGTGCTGTACGGCAGCTTACGACACACGGGTTCAGAATGTGGCCCGATCCCTAGTTCAGTGCCTTCGCCAGATCGGATATGACTTCGCAATCCTCGGAAACGATGAGACTTGCTGCGGAAGTGAGATACGAAGAATGGGGGAAGAGGGCCTCTTCGAAATGCTCATGGACCAGAATATCGAAAGCTTCAACAAGTACGACTTTCGGTCCATCGTCACCACGTCGCCCCACTGTTACAACACCATAAAAAATGATTATGCCCAAGATGGTCTGGATGTCCGTCACTATACGCAGGTCCTCGCCGAAGCCGTCGAGGAAAAAAACCCGTTCTCCGGAGAGGTAAGGAAGGTTATTACCTATCACGACCCCTGCTTTTTGGGAAAGCAGAACGGGATTTTTGATGAGCCCAGATACATTCTGCAGAGCATTGCCGGGGTGACCTTCATCGATTTTGATCGATCCAGGGAGAAGAGCCTTTGCTGTGAAGGCGGGGGCGGACGTATGTGGGTGGAGGCCACTGATCAGGGCCCACGACTGGCAGAAATCCGGGTTCAAGATGCGGTCGAGATGGGAGCTGAGATTCTCGCCACGGCCTGCCCCTTCTGCCTGCTGACGCTGGAGGATGCTGTAAAGACTACGGGAAATGAGGAGAGGTTGCGGGTCATGGATATCTCAGAAATTCTGGTTGAGGCCCTATGAACCACAGGAGAACAAAGGGGACTGCGGGTTGAGGTTTGAGGACCGCTCCGCTCCCCCTTCGCTTAAGGTTTGAGGCTAGAGATTTTCTGCCTCTAACCTCAAGTCCGCCGTAGGCGGACGCTCCTACAACCTGATGTTGAGGGGTTCAATTCTTTTGTCCCTTGACCGGGAAAGCACAATGCAGGTTCCTGCCCTAGAACCGTAAGGAAGGGAGGGATTATGGAGATCATTGTCTGTATCAAGCGAGTTCCCGAGACTGCCGACGCGGACATCGTCATTGACAGGACCGGAAGGGATATCGAGAAAGGAGGGCTCGTCTTCGATATCAATGAATGGGATAACTACGCCGTGGAGGAGGCGATCCTCCTGAAGGAGAAGTACGGGGGTTCTGTCACCGTCATTTCGATGGGGCCAGAGGAAGTCAACGAAACGCTCAGGAGGGCACTGGCCATGGGGGCCGATCAGGCAATCCGTCTTACAGACCCGGCTTTCGAGGGTTCTGACGGATACACAATCGCCAGGGTCCTGAGCCAGGCCATTAAACCCCTGTCCTACGATCTGATTTTAACGGGGGTTCAGACAGAGGACGATGGCTATGGCCAGGTAGGACCGACCCTAGCGGAAATACTGGGAATCCGTCACGCCGCTGTAGTTAACCAGATAGAGGGTATCGAGAGCGGCAGGACCAGGGTGCATCGGGAACTCGAGGGTGGCCTCGAGGAAATTCTTGACCTCGAACTTCCCGCGGTTCTCACCATTCAGACCGGCATTAACGAGCCGAGATATGTCTCCATCATGGGAATCCGGAAGGTGGCCAAGAAGGAGATCAAGGTCCTTGGCCTCCGCGAACTCGCCATGAAACCCGAGGAGGCGGGAGAACCTGGATCCCTGACCGTTGTGGAAATGGTATCTTTCCCACCCGTTGGAGAGGGCGCCCAGATCCTCGAGGGAACGATGGACGAGATTTCCGATAAGGTCGTCACCATACTCAAGGAGAAGGGAGGGGTAGCCTAGATGGCCGATATCTTAGTACTCGTTGAACACCGGCGAGGGGAAATTCGGGATATTACCTTCGAGATGCTCATGAAGGGAAAGACGCTGTCCGAAAAGACGGGCAAACCGCTCACCGCCCTTCTACTTGGAAACGATGTTGGAGAGATGGCCGAAGGGCTAAAAGATCTGGCCAACCGGGTCGTCCTTATTGAAGATCCGAAACTTGAAAACTTCAACTCCGAGATCTACCAGCGGGTTCTCGGAAACGTGATTGAACAGGAGAAGCCCTTTCTCCTGTTCATAGGCCATACGGCCTTTGGAATGGATCTGGCCCCGACCCTTGCTACGCAGATGAAGGCACCTCTGGCCACGGATTGTACCGATGTCATGGTGGATGATGATCAAATTAGGGCCATTCGCCAGACATATGGAGGCAAGCTCAATGTTGAGGTTCGTCTTAAGCCGGCCCCATGCTCAATGGTTACCGTCCGCCCTGCATCGGTCTCTGTGGAGGATTATTCCCTGGCCGGCGAAATAACCAGGGTAACCTCTCCCCTTACCGAGGAAATCGCCTCCAAGAGGTTTTTGGAATATGTGGAGGCGGCGGCCGGAGAGGTGGACATCACTCAGGCGAATATTCTGGTCTCCGTTGGCCGGGGCATCAAGGATCCAGAGAACATCCCCATGGTGCAAGAACTAGCCAAGTCCCTGGGGGCCACCCTCTCATGTAGTCGCCCCGTGGTCGACAAGAAGTGGCTTCCCAAAGACCGTCAGGTGGGAACCTCTGGAAAAACGGTCAAACCCACGGTCTATATAGCCATTGGCATCAGCGGCGCCTTTCAGCACATTGCCGGCATGAAGGGGTCAGGGACCATTATAGCCATCAACAGGGATCCCAAGGCCCCGATCTTCAACGTTGCCCATTACGGAATCGTGGGGGACCTCCTTAAGATTGTTCCGGCCCTCAAGGGAAAAATCAGCGAGGCGTTCGCATAACCTAATACATGTCATGGCAAATATGATGATTGTATATGTTCAATAAAAAGGTAGGTAAAATTTACATTATTGCCCAGAACATGTTGTTACCACAGAGACACCAGATAATGTCGCAGAGCAGATGGCATTCCTCAGCGTCAGGTTTGAGGGGCGGCCCTGCGGGCCTTGAGGCGGGAGGCAGAAGATTCCTTGCCTCAAACCTCAGCCCGCGAAGCACCCTGTGTCTCCGTGGTGAATAAATGCTGGGATTTTTCAGTAAAGAGTGCTTAGTGCTCTAATCGTATGAGGGAAACATGGATTTCGAACTCACCGATGAACAGAGGGATATTCAGCGGGCAGCCAGGGAGTTTGCCCAAGGAGAATTCGACAGGGAACTGGCCCTGGAACTAGAAAGGGATCACGCTTTCCCAAAGTCGATCTGGAAGAAGGCCTGCGAGCTTGGCTTCATCGGCCTCCATTTTCCTGAGGCCTATGGAGGACAAGGCCTTGGTATTCTGGAAAACACCCTTGTGGTAGAGGAGTTCTGTCGGCAGGATTCCGGCATCGGCATTGCCCTGAGTTTGGCCGATTTTAGTTCAGAGGTCATCCTTCGCTTCGGAAACGAAGTGCAGAAGCAGAAGTACCTCCCATCGGTAATCAGGGGGGAGGCGATTTCCGCCGGAGCATACACTGAACCAGACCACGGCAGTGACATCACGCGGCTTTCGACAACCGCCATAAGCAAGGGGAAGGAATTTGTTATCAACGGAACCAAGACCTTCATCACCAATGGGACACTGGCGGACCACTTTGTGGTCCTCTGTCAGACCAACCCGGAGGCCGATCCTGCCTATCGGGGGATGTGCACCATTCTTGTGGAGAGGGGAACCCCGGGATTTGAAGCCACAGAGTTGGGCGATAAGATGGGAATCCGAATGACTTCAACGGCGGAGCTCTCCTTTTCCGACGTCCGTGTGCCCCTGGAAAACCTCATCGGCCAGGAAAACCGGGGGTTCTATCAGGTTCTGGAGTTCTTCGACGAGAGCAGGATTGAAATTGCGGCCCAGGCCCTGGGAATTGCTCAGGGCGCCTTTGAGAGGGCCTTGGCCTATGCAAAGGAGAGGCGCCAGTTCGGCCAAAGAATCGTAGACTTTCAGGTAACCCAGCACAAACTAGCTGACATGTACACGAAGCTCGAAACGGCCCGGCTCTTAACCTATAAAGCTGCCTGGAATTTCGACCTTGGTCGCATTGATCCTCTGCTGACCTCCATGGCGAAGATGCATGCCGGAAGGGTGAGCGTAGAGGTAGCCGACGAGGCCATTCAGATATTCGGCGGCTACGGTTATATCACGGAGTACGAGGTAGAGCGGTTTTATCGGGATGCAAAAATCATGGAAATCTACGAGGGAACCCGGGAGATCCAGAAAAACACCATCGC
>DAOVGJ010000005.1 GCA_030672465.1 Pseudomonadota bacterium
TTCATCCACCAAGGCATAATTCATCTCCGGATGGCTCTGTTTATAGCCACGTTCCACCTCCGGAGTGAACCCCTTCCCTGCGATGGCCACTTCATCATGGGTTGCGGAGGGGGAAGAGGTACCCACAAATATCGTCCCTAAATTAAACTTACCGGAGGTCAGACAGCTTTTGTGGATCCAGCCTTTTTGTTCGCGGAATCTTACGTGGACCCAATCCTTCAGTTCATCGAGCATCTCCAATTGGTCGCCATATTCTACCGAGGCCACAACCTCGGCGAAAAATTTTGGCTGTTGAAATATGGTGCTCTTCTGGACTTTCACCTTCACCATTTTCCCCGCCTCGGCCATTGCAGGAAGAAGGAGAAGGATGAATACAAAGACTAATCTTTTCATCGGATACTTCCTCATCGTGTTGAGCTATTTCTCTTTCAACCTGAACACCCCATCCCAATTTGCCGGCAGGGGGGCGTCGAGGAGATTCTTGCACCGTGCAATAAGAATTTGGGAGGGTTGGTCATCGGGGCCCATCTCCATGACCTTCTCGAATATCTCTTGGGCCTCCTTGAACTCTCCCATTCTATATGATTTTAATCCATCTTCAAACAGAGCCTTTATTCTCTTATCATCTTCCGTGATCCTGTCCTTTTCCCCCAATAGCTGGAAGATTCTGATGGGTTTTTCCCTTCCCGGAACAGCGATCAAATCTAATTCCCGTGCCTCGATTCGTTTCTTTGCTAATTGATACGTGATCTCGCTGATGATAATTTTGGTTCCGAACTGTTTGTTAACACCCTCTAACCTCGACGCCAAATTTACATTGTCTCCAATGATCGTATAATCAAATCTTTGTACGGAACCCATATTCCCCACGATGGCTTCCCCACTGTGGAGACCTATCCTCATCGACAAGGGAGGCAAACCCTGGTTGCAGAGCCTGTTATTGATCTTTTCCATACTCTGCTGGCATGCCAGGGCGGCCAAACAAGCCATGGCCGCATGATCTTGTAGGGGGATTGGAGCACCCCAGAAAGCCATGATACCATCGCCCTGATATTTATCTATGATTCCCTTTGAGTCAAGAATAATCTGGCTCATCTCGGTAAAGTAATCGTTGAGTAGGCTCACGATTTTTTCGGGCTCGAACTTTTCGGATAAGCCAGCAAAATTGGCAAGGTCAGAAAAGAATATCGTGATAAACCGCCTCTCCCCGCCGAGTTTGGCCTTTTCCGGATTGGACTCTAATTCCTTGACCAAAACCTCAGACATATAGTGGGAAAACAGCTGCCTTATCATCTTTCTCTTCTTCCCTTCCGTGCTGTAACAATACGTCGCAGCTAGGCCGAAGATTATGAGAAATGAAAGCTCATAGGATAGAAATCCTATCCAGTATTGATAATGATGGAATAGGCCAAAGGAAACCAGAGCCCATCCCATCATAAATAAAAGGACGATGAGGCTATTCTTCCAAAAAGAAACGACGGTGATGACAAAAAGTCCCAAAACGATCCCCACTATGAATATCGAGATAAACTTCCACATGTCGTTGGCTGTTCTTATGTGATGACCGTGGAGGAGATTGGCCAGCAAAATGCCATGGATATACGCCCCTGGCGACTGTGAGGTTACCGAGGTAGGCTTCAAATCGCGGAGGCCTGGGGCGGTAAGGCCAATGATTGTGAACCGACCTCTTATTCGGTTCGCCACTCTATCGAATGGAGAGCCTTCGGGGCTCTGATAAGCGGAGACAATGTCCAGGACATTGAATGTGGGGAATTGGAACCCCTTGCCATAATAATGTAATAAGAGCTCGCCTCTCTCACTGAGCGGCAAGTTTCTCCCGTCAAAGAAGATATTTTTCCCCCTGAAAGTAAATCTCCTTTTGAACGGGGATGCTGCTAGGGAAGGGAATAGATAGCCATGGTATCGGGTAAAAAGGGGAATTCTCCGATAAATGCCATCGCTGTCAGGTGAGATGATTACATCCCCCAGGCCTTTCGCCCCCGCCATGAATTCATCAATAGGGGGGACGTAGGATTTGGCCTCTCTGAATACGAGTTCAGGCGCATCATCTTTGACGCCGAAACGTTGAATTGGCGAAATATCGGTCTTGTATATAGCATTGCTGCTCATATTTACCGGGAGAAATACATTCTGAGCCCCTTTGATAGCACGGGCAAACTCAAGATCGTCATCTCTCCCGTAGGAGGAGGGTTCGCTGAAGATGACATCGAATATAATCCCCCTTGCCCCTGCCTTTACACAGACTTCTATCAACGGGGCGTAAACCTGTCTTGGCCAGGGCCATTGAATTCCTTGCTCGCTCAACGCGGTCAAGCTCTCCTGGCCCACTTCCACTATGACCACCCTTGGATCCTCTATCGGGGCGTTATACCTCTGGAAGCGATCGAGGGATTTGAGTTCGAGGGTATTGAGGAAACTGAAGTGGGACAAATTCCATAGGATGATCGTCGCGACCAACGATAT
>DAOVGJ010000172.1 GCA_030672465.1 Pseudomonadota bacterium
AAGCCTTCGTTGGCAGCAACACCGAGCTGGTTGAGCCGGTCACCGATAAAAAGGGCTCGACCATTGGATCTGGTTCTACCATAACCAAAGAAGTCCAGGATGGCGCTAAGGCCATCAGCCGCTCCAAGCAGAAAACGATAAGGGGTTGGAAGCAGAGGAAGGCGAAGGGGAAATAGGCCTTTCCGCCTAGTGTGGTGTCCCAGTAATAACTTGCATAATTTCCACAATCGCAAAGCGTCCAGAAATACGATACTTTAAACCCGAAATTCGAATATCGAAATACTAAACAAATCCGAATATCAAATGACCAAAATTCCAAACATGTTTAAGAAATTGGAAAATTTGAATTTTGTTATTGTTTCGGATTTCGAATTTCGTGCTTCGAATTTTACATTTTGACATCTCAATACGTACAATTAGTTTTGGTGTGATTTTTGTAAATCACTTTTGAGACGTAATACTAGAGGGATCAAGGAAAATGTGCGGCATCGTTGGGTACTTAGGGCCCAAGGAAACAGTTCCAATCTTAATGGAGGGATTGAGGCGGCTGGAATATAGGGGATATGACTCCGCGGGGATAGCGGTGTTTCATGGTGGGAAGATAGAGGTCCGGCGAGCCCGAGGAAAGCTGAAGGTCCTCGAGGAAGCCATCGCCGGGGAATCCTTCGAGGGGAGAGTTGGGATAGGACATACCCGATGGGCGACCCACGGGAGGCCCTCGGATGATAACGCACATCCCCATAAAGCGGGAAGCATCGCCGTGGTACATAATGGGATTATCGAGAATTACCTATCCCTCAAAAAGGTATTGATGGAAGGGGGCCATGTCTTCACCTCGGAAACCGATACCGAGGTCATCGCCCACCTCATTGATCATTTCGTTCGGAAAGGCCTTTCCTTTGAAGAAGGTGTGAGGCGCGCCCTTGCCGAGATCAAGGGGTCCTATGCCCTGGGGGTTCTCTGCGAAAAAGAGCCGAATAAACTCATCGGAGCGAGAAGCGAGAGCCCCCTTGTCGTCGGATTGGGAGAGGGCGAGTTATTCATCGCCTCCGATACCCCCGCCGTGCTCAACTATACGAGGGACTTCATCTTTCTCGAAGACGGTGAAATGGCGGTCCTATCCGATGGGGAAGTAGAAATCCTGGATTTGGAGGGGAAGGCCGTCCCCAGGGAAACCAAAAGGGTGATGTGGAACCCCCTCATGGCGGAGAAGGGGGGGTATAAACACTTCATGCTCAAGGAGATTATGGAGCAACCCCGGGCCGTTACGGATACCATCAGGGGAAGAATCTCGGAGGACCGCTCGGAGATCGTCTTCGAGGGGTTGGATTCCGATGGAAAGATGGCCGAAGAGATCAATAAGATCGCCATCGTGGCCTGTGGCACCTCCTATCACGCGGCATTGGTGGGGCGATATTTGATCGAGTCCCTCTGCAGGATTCCCGTTGAGGTGGATATCGGTTCCGAATTCCGATACAGAGATCCCCTCGTGGATGAGGGAACCCTGCTCGTGGCCATTTCCCAATCCGGGGAAACGGCGGATACCCTGGCCGCCCTGCGGGAGGGGAAGAAGAGGGGTGCGCGGACGCTGGCTATCTGCAATGTCGTTGAGAGCAGCCTTTCAAGGGAGTCGGATTACACCATCTTCACGTACGCCGGCCTCGAGATCGGCGTGGCCTCTACCAAGGCATTTTCAACCCAATTGGCAACCCTTTACCTGATGAGCCTTTTCCTCGGAAAACGGTCGGGACACATCGAGCATGCCCAAATGGGGGAATTCATGGAGGAGTTGGTCAGGCTCCCCCACTTGTTGGAAGAAGTCATCAGAGGACATAAGGAGATAGAGAGGATAGCCAGGAAGTACGTCAATGCCGAGAATTTCCTTTACCTGGGCAGGGGCATCAATTATCCCATCGCCTTGGAGGGGGCGTTGAAATTGAAGGAGATCTCCTATATCCATGCCGAGGGTTATCCCGCCGGGGAGATGAAGCATGGTCCCATCGCCCTCATCGATCGGGAGATGCCCGTGGTCGTAATGGCTACAAGGGACGATACCTATGAGAAGGTAATGAACAACATCGAGGAAGTCCATGCCAGGGAGGGAAGGATCATCGCCCTGGCCTCCCAAGGAGATAGGGAGATCGCCTCCAAGGTCGAGGATGTCATCTCCATCCCCCCCACCATTTCCCTCCTAACCCCGGTGCTCCTCACCATTCCCCTCCAGCTTCTGGCTTACTACATAGCGGATTTCAAGGGAAACGATGTGGATCAACCCAGAAATTTGGCCAAGAGCGTCACCGTGGAATAATGGATCGGAAGGCGATAGGGGAAAATGCCGAATCGATTCCATCTCTGGAAAACGTTCCTCAATCTCATCACCTCCTTTAGAAAGAGCGAATACACCGTCACCATCACGTTGGCCATTTTCATCGGTTTGCTGAGCGGTTTCGGGGCCATCGGGTTTCGGTTGTTGATTCGGACATTCCAGAACATCTTTTATGGATCAGGCCCAGACCTCGTCGACATCGTTTTATCCATCCCCTGGTATTGGAAAATTCTGATTCCGGCCATCGGTGGGTCGGTGGTCGGTCCCCTGATCTTTTTCTTCGCCCGGGAGGCAAAGGGTCACGGGGTTCCGGAGGTCATGGAAGCCGTGGCCATGAAAAGCGGAATAATCCGAAAGAGGGTGGTGATCGTCAAATCCCTGGCTTCGGCTATCTGCATGGGCTCCGGCGGGTCCGTGGGGAGGGAGGGGCCAATCGTCCAAATCGGTTCCGCCATCGGTTCGGCCTTTGGACAGATATTGAGGGTTTCGGGCAATCGGATGCGGAACTTGGTGGGTTGCGGTGCCGCAGCGGGCATCGCGGCCACCTTCAACGCCCCTATTGCCGGGGCCATCTTCGCCCTGGAGGTCATCCTTGGTGAGTTTGAGATGGGGACCTTCGGACCCATCGTCATCGCCTCCGTTATGGCAACGGTCGTCTCCAGGGCCTTTCTCGGGAATTACCCCGCCTTCACTATTCCCGAGTATCAGCTGGTCAGCGTATGGGAAATCCCTGCTTACCTCGTCATGGGATTCTTGGGGGGCGTCGTCGCCTTGCTCTTCACAAAGTCCCTCTATAAAGCCGAGGATCTGTGGGACGATCTGAAGGTTCCGGAATACGTAAAGCCCGCCCTGGGGGGATTTGCCATCGGAGGTCTTTCCCTCTTCTTCCCTCAAATCTTGGGGGTAGGGTACGAAAGCATCACCACAGCCCTTTTGGGACAGCTGTCGTGGCTTCTCCTTCTAACCCTGGTATTCGTCAAGATCGCCGCCACCTCTCTTACCATCGGGTCGGGGGGGTCCGGGGGCATTTTTGCCCCATCCCTGTTCATCGGGGCCATGATGGGGGGAATCTATGGCCATG
>DAOVGJ010000001.1 GCA_030672465.1 Pseudomonadota bacterium
GGAGAGGCAAAGGCCAGGGCTATCATCGATTACAGAACCCAAAAGGGTCCCTTCCAATCCGCTGAGGAGGTAACTAAGGTGAGGGGCATCGGCCCGAAAATCTTTCAGGAGATCAGCGGCTATATTACCGTAAAAGGGACACCCGATTATGGCAACTGAAAAAGGTGAATCGGTTTCTATTCCATTTCTACCAGAGTAATCCCCCCGTTTCAAGGCAGATCCCATGGAATGACGGAACACCCCATATCCCCTTCTTTTCTTCTAAGAAGGCGAAAAATGTTTTTTAGGGACCTGGCATAGCTTAGGAGTTGTTTTTTAAAAAAGCATTTGATAGATTTATATATTGGTACGGGATGCAGGAGGTATGGGCGATGAAATGCTATCAATGCGCAAAAAGCGGTGTGGATACGGAGGCAGTAGTCATTTGTATCATATGTGGAATGGGGCTTTGTATGGATCATCTCTTTAGGGAAGAGCTTTTAGTCACAGATATCGTGGACTGGGGCTTAGGGGGTGAGAAGATAGAGTACCCGAGAACCCTTCCCCGATTCGTCTGCGGGGACTGCAAAGCCGCCATCGAGCAGAGAGGGCGTGGCTGAAGCCATCACGATGCGCGACAAAGACCCTGATCTATGAAAACTGTGCTCTGGGGAGAATGACTATGAAAAAGGTATTGGCTATGATTCTGGCCGGAGGAAAGGGGGAGAGGCTCTATCCTCTGACTAAGGATAGGACGAAACCGGCCGTTCCCTTTGGAGGCATTTACAGAATCATCGACTTCACCCTCAGTAACTGTGTCAACTCCAACATCAGGAGGATCTATGTCCTAACCCAGTATAAATCCATCTCCTTGAATCGCCATATCCAGTTGGGCTGGGATCTATTCAGCAGCCAATTGGGGGAATTCGTCAGCCTCATCCCGGCCCAACAGAGGTTGGACGAAAGTTGGTATAAGGGGACCGCTGATGCCATTTTCCAGAACTTTTATACCCTTCAGCAGGAGAAACCGGATTTGGTCCTCATCCTCTCCGGGGATCATGTCTATAAGATGGACTATAACGAGATGATTCAATATCACCTAGAAAAGGAGGCTGACCAAACCGTTGGTACCATCCAGATGCCAAGCTGGACATCGAGGGAATTCGGGGTTATTGAGGTGGACCGCGACTATCGGGTCGTTGGGTTTCAGGAGAAACCGGAACATCCCAGGACCCTTCCCACAAATCCCGACGCAATATTGGCCTCAATGGGAATATATGTCTTCAACACGGAGATACTGGTCCGGAGGCTGATTCAGGATGCTAAACAGAGAGGGAGTAGCCATGATTTCGGGCGTGATGTAATCCCCTCCATGGTCACCAGGGATAAGGTATGTGCGTTCAATTTTTGGGATGGAGAAAGGATGCAACCGAAATATTGGCGGGATGTGGGGACGGTGGATGCCTATTGGGAAGCCAATATGGACCTGGTTTCCGCCACCCCCCAATTCAACCTCTATGACTTCCAGTGGCCCATTCATACCTACTACGTACCCTTCCCTCCCGCCAAGACCCTACACGCGGAGGCGGATCGAACAGGGGTTGCCATCAACTCGATTCTCTCGGGAGGCTGTATCGTCAGTGGCGGTAGGGTAGAGCATTCCATCCTGTCCCCCAACGTTAATATCCATAGTTATGCTGAGGTGATGGATTCCATCATCATGGATGGAGTCTCCGTAGGGCGGCATGCAAGGATCCGGAGGACCATCATCGATAAGGGGATTACCGTTCCCGAGGGGATGGAGATCGGCTTCAATTTAGGTGCAGACAGAAAGAGGTTTACCGTAACTGATACGGATATTGTAGTGGTCCCAAAGGGATTGAGATTATGAATGTATCGATTAGGCGCGGGTAAGCGGAGGATGAAGCCGCAGAGCGAACCAGAGAATCGGAGATTAAAAAGGGAGATCCTTCATCGAATTCAACAGAGGGGTAGAATAACCTTCCGGGAGTTTATGAATCTCTGCCTCTATCATCCCTTATACGGATATTACTGCTCAAATAAGGAGAAGATTGGGAAGAGGGGTGACTATTATACTAGTCCTTGCGTTCATCCCATATTTGGAGGGATGATCGCCAAGCAGATACATCAGATGTGGGTTCTCATGGGAAAAAAATCCCACTTCCGAATCGTGGAATTTGGTTCGGGGAAAGGCCTCCTCTGTCATGATATCCTTTGCTATCTTCAGGAGGAAAAGCCAGATTTTTTTGGAAGCGTATCCTACCAGTTGGTGGAGACGAGCCCTTTTTTCCGGAGAGAGGGGGAAAATCTCCTCTCGGGAAATGGGTTCGGGGAAAAGGTACAATGGGTGATCCCCCAGGAGTTGGAATCCGAGAATTTGCGGGTTCAGGGATGCATCCTTTCCAACGAGCTGATTGATTCGTTCCCGGTGCACTTGGTCACCCTCAGGGATGGCCATCTCCGGGAAATCTATGTAACCTCCGAAGATGGAGGATTTCGGGAGGAGCTCGGGGAGCTATCCTCTAATGAACTCGAAGGTTATTTCGAAAAGCTGGGTATTGTCTTGGATGAGGGACTACGAGCTGAGGTCAACTTAATGGCCCTTGAATGGATGGAGATGGTGGATCGGATTTTAACCAAGGGATTCGTCATAACCATCGATTATGGTCATGAAGCGGAGATCCTCTATTCCCCTTTTCGGAGGGATGGAACCCTTCTCTGCTATCATAGGCATACCTGGCATGAAAACCCCTACGAGAGGATCGGGCTCCAGGATATGACCTCTCACGTCAATTTCACCAGTCTGATGAACAAAGGGGAGGAGATGAGCCTTCGAAGGACCGGCTTAACCACTCAATATCGGTTCTTAATCAATTTGGGATTTTTAGAAGAGGCCCAAAGGGTATTAGGAGAAGACCAAACCTCCCTCGAGGGGATCAGAAATCGATTGGCCATGAAGACCTTGATTCTTCCCGATGGGGGGATGGGAGATGTGTTCAAAGTACTCGTCCAACACAAGGGAATAGACGACCCTCAACTCGACGGATTACGCGAGATGGGGACTTTCTGAAGCATTCCGTTGCAATCACGATTTCACAACTTTTAATTCCTCCAGGGGGCCAGCACATTATGGTAGGGAGAATGGAAGTCCCCAGAGCCCAGAAAACCCTACGGGGGCTTCCGTCTGACTTTTCGTGTTGTTTCATTTTAGATTGGGACGGGGTGTGTTTGAGCGGCGGTGAAGTGGGAAGAGGGTTTTACTATTACTACGTCTTGAGCTCGAGGTTGATCATATCTCCCCGGGTAAAGCCCACCCGTCTGAAGAATTGGAGTAAATCCCAATCACTCCAATTGACCAGAGTGTATATGTTTTTTACTCCTGACTTCCTAAAATTATTGATGAGCTCACCCATCAAGGCCTTTGCAACGCCCCTCTTCTGATATTTGGGGTCAACTCCTATGGTATCGATCCAACCCACCGATGCCGGAACGCCAAATTCCCAGCCGCTGATCTCCCCCAATATGAATCCGATGACCTTGTTGTCCAGTTCGGCTACTATGCCGGTGGGCGAAACGTTAGACTCCACCGCGCTTACTTTCTTTTTCCAAAAAGACTGGCGTCTTTTTCCCAATATTCTACGATCTATTTCGATAATGCCCTCTACATGAGAAGGGCTGAGGGATTTTAAGGATACTCTTTTCAAAAAATCTTTATCCATTGAAGGTTTTTTCCTGCTTCTGGAATCGACTATCTTAAGAGATCATATTGTGAAATTTTTGTCAAGCTGGTAATTGCGGTTTCGATGGGATTTGATATTGGTTTTTTTTTAGATATAATTAAGAATTCATCCCAAAGGTGATACCCATGGCTGGCGAACGTGGTGGCATAGGCGATCGGTTTCAACAGGAGACGAAATACCATCGCGAGAAGATGGCAGGGGGATTTCTGGACTGGAGGAAAAAACCGGAGGAATTCAAAGAATACCCAAGGGATATCCAGAAATTTTCCCTCCGTGATGGAAATAAAGGTGGTGGTGACCCCCTCTGGGAGGTCATGGCGAGGAGGCGTTCCGTAAGGGATTTTTTGCCCAAAGAGATCTCCCTTGAGGAGCTTTCTCAGTTGATTTGGGCAACCCAAGGGATTACTACGGGAAGCGCATACGGGTTTCGGCTTCGGGTTACGCCCTCAGCGGGGGCGTTGTACCCCATTGAGACGTATATCGTGGTCAACCGGGTTGTAGGTTTAAGCCCGGGTAGTTATCATTTCAATGTGAAGGAGAACCAATTAGAACAATTAGCAGTGGGCGATTTCCGCGTTAACATCGCCGCCTCGGCCTTGGATCAATCCATGGCCAGAGAGGCGGCTGTTGTCTTCGTTTGGACGGCGGTGGTGGAAAGGACGAAATGGAAGTATCGGGAGAGGGGATATCGGTACCTCTATCTTGACGCTGGCCATATCGGCCAGAATTTATATCTTGCTGCCATATCTCTGGGATTGGGGTGTTGTACCATTGGTGCCTTTTACGACGATGAGGTGAACCAGCTCATCGGGGTGGATGGTCAACAGGAGACGGCCGTCTATTTGGGGGCAGTGGGCCACGTTTACGAGCGAGAGAGAGAGGGAATGGGAAAGCGAAAAAGCTGATCTACCAGGGAAAATAAGAGAGAAAGGGGGTACGAACATGAAAGCAGTCGTTGATCAGGATGAGTGTTCAGGTTGTGAACTGTGCATCGAGACTTGCCCTGAGGTATTCGAGATGCAGAACGATACCGCCGTTACAAAGGTGGACGTCGTTCCCCCAGAGGCAGAGGAGACGTGCCGACAGGCAGCCGAAGAGTGTCCAGTTGAGGCCATCACCATCGAGGAGTAGGCGATCAACCGGGGCCGTAATTTCAAAGAATCGAGCCAATGCGGCCGGAAGGGAAACCCTCCGGCCGCGAACTACACCACTTCCCGAATATCATCCCCTGGGCGGGATTATTGCTCGTTCCGTTGAATAAAAGGCCATGGGATTATAGCTCTGCTTTACGTTATTAACGGCACAATATGCAACAAGATTACGTACACCACATAGGCCATAAGCGCTCCATCTCTTCTTATCAAGGCAACCTCCTCATCGCGCTTTTCATCACCGGCGCCATCATGGTGGCCGAGGTGATCGGCGGTCTGCTGAGCAATAGCCTCGCCCTGTTGAGTGATGCCGGGCATATGTTCATGGATGTCTTGGCCTTGCTCTTGAGTTTTCTCGCCCTGCGTTTTGCCACACGTCCCGCCACGCAGAAGCAGACGTTCGGTTTTTACCGACTGGAAATCTTGGCAGCCTTAATCAATGGAACGGTACTCTTGGCCTTATCCCTTTTTATCTTTTATGAGGCATATCAAAGGTTTATTCAACCTCGAGAGATAAGGGGATTCATCATGCTGGGCGTGGCCGCCATTGGGCTGGGGGCGAATATCATCAGTGCCCTCGTGTTGAAGGCGGGGAGCCATGAGAGCTTGAACGTGAAAGGAGCTTTCCTCCACGTCATTGGTGATCTCCTTTCCTCTGTGGGGGTTATACTCGGAGGAGCAATCATCCTGCTTACCGGCTGGAAGAGGGTTGATTCCATTATCAGCTTTGTCATCGGGGTTATCATTCTGATAGGAGCTTATAGGTTGGTGATGGAATCGGTCCACATCCTCCTGGAGTCCACCCCGAAGGATATTGGTTTGAACGAGGTAATTGATGGGGTCAAGACTATTGAGGGCGTGAGGGATTTGCATCATGTCCACCTGTGGACCATTACTTCGGGAATCTATGCCTTGAGCGCCCATGTCCTCATCGAGGATCAGATGACCAGCCGGAGTTCCCAAATTCTGGAGGACATCGACCGGTTCCTCAGGGAGAGATTCAATATCGATCACACCACCATTCAGTTCGAATGCGAGGCATGCCAGACGGACTTCGTCTGCCGCTTGGATACCTCGGGGAATTTGCCGGAATCCCAAACGGGGGAATAGAAGGGATCGCTCGGGGATTATGTCGGTACCATGGCAAAAGCGTTATGTATACAAACCGGGAGCCTTAACCGACAATATCCTCCCGGCGTCATCGGGGTAATCCGTCCATCTCCTCTAGAATACCCCCAGTTGACACTGACCAATGTGAAGATTTAGCTTTTCACATGCCGAGGTGATGCTCATTTT
>DAOVGJ010000063.1 GCA_030672465.1 Pseudomonadota bacterium
GGGAATTTACGCGGTGGCCATGAGGTCGGACTTGGATGAGGTCATAGGCGTCACTCAGGGCGATTGCAGTAATACCCAGGCCCTGATGGAGACCTTGCAATTGAAGGGGATGAGAATCTTTCCCTTCGCCTATCCTTATGACCGAGATGAGGAACTGCTTCATCTTCAGATAAAAAAGATGATGGAACACTTCGGCGTCGTGGAAGCCGATGTCGGATCTGTTAAGATGAGGTTGGACACGATAAGGCAAAGGCTGACATTGATCGATCAACTAACCTGGCAGGCAGATACCGTAAGCGGATTCGAAAACCATTACTTCTTGGTGTCTGCAAGCGACATGAAGGGAGACTTTAGGGCCTTTCAAGAGGAGGTGGAGGATTTTCTCAAGGAGGTGAAGGGGCGGAAGAGGTCCAATCCGGAGATTAGATTGGGGTATGTAGGTGTCCCCCCCATATATGACGATCTCTACTCCTTTATTGAGGAGTTGAATGCACGGGTGGTATTCAATGAAACCCAGCGGCAGTTCAGCATGCCCTATCGGACGACTACCCTCCTGCAGCAATATCTAAAATACACGTACCCCTATGATATCTTTTCCCGGTTAAGGGATATTCGTGAGGAGGTACAACGAAGACGGATTGATGGACTGATCCATTACGTCCAATCCTTCTGTTTTAGGCAGATAGAAGATCTTATACTCCGCTACGAAATGGATCTACCGATATTGACGCTGGAGGGGGATAAGCCTACTTCCTTGGATGCCCGGACGAAGGTGAGGATCGAGAATTTCATCGAACTGTTGAAGGGAAAGAAGGGGGGAAATTCCTCGCCATGAATATCGGAATCGATTTGGGAAGCCGAAGGGTAAAGATCGTCCTGATGGAGGGAAGCGAGATTGTAAGAGCCAGGAGCTTCGATACTCTTCCCTTCTATCGGCGATATGGCACGATCAGGGGGGGAAAGCTCTGGGTTCAGTTTAATCGGCTTGACCTCCCCATCGATCCTCGTTCAAGGATATTCGTCACGGGTTATGGTCGAAACACTATCAACCTCTCAGGGGGAAGGATCGTTACGGAAATCCAGGCACATACCCAGGGGGCAATATTCCAGACGGGGTTACAGGATTTTACCCTCGTCGACTTAGGAGGGCAGGATACCAAGGTGGCCTATGTGGAAAGGGGGGAGGTCAAGGATTTCCTCATGAATGATAAATGTGCCGCGGGAAGCGGCAGATACTTAGAGAATATGGCAAGGGTTTTGGCCGTATCCCTAAAGGATTTGGGGGGCCACTATAACGATCCCATTGACCTGGATGCCACCTGTGCCATCTTTGGAGAATCCGAGATGATCGGCAAGATCATCGAGGGCATCCCAATTCCCAGGATATGTGCTGGGGTGAACTTTTCGGTGGTGAGACGCGTGCTCCCCTTAATCAACCGATTTCCCCGCCAAAATATCGTCGTTTCCGGAGGCGTTGCGAGGAACAAGGCTATCCTCAAACTCCTGAGTCGTTCAATTCACGCCCCAGTTATCGCACCCAAGCGCCCCGCATTCAACGGGGCCATTGGATGTGCCCTCCTCTCCCGGAGCGCTCTCGAATCGGGATCGTAAGAGAAGGTGGAAAATGGGATGTTTCTCTCGAAGGTCCTTCTTGAAGTGGCTCGCTTCATGGGTTTTCCTCCCCATTCTCCATCCCACTGTTGGCAAGTCCCCCATTCCCCATGGCCTCCCGATAGGGATTCAGGCAAGGGCGCGGCGAAGGGGAAGCATCGCCAACCACTTCCAGGGAGAAGAACTTTGCTATCGAATAAGCGTTTTATGGATTAAACAGGCGGCCATTGGAAGGGTCTTCTTTGAGAAGGTTGAGGGTGGCCAACTTTATAGGGCTACCCTGGAGGGGAAGGCCACCGGGATAATCGGGTGGCTGACTCGATATCGCCGAGATACCTATACTTCCTATATGGAGCTCATCGATGGCGGGAGGAGGCTTAGACCCCTGCGGTTTGAAGAGGATATCGTGAGTGGAGGGAAGATCCGAAGGAAGATTATCCTTTTCGACTATGGGAAAGGAAAGCTCATAAAGAGAAGGATGAATAGGAGAGGTGTATTCATTCAATCCGAGGGAAAGATCCCCGGGGGGGTTATATATGACGATTTTTTAACGGCCTTCTACAACTTCCGCTGGGGAGTTTATGGAAATATCCAACGTGGTAAGCGATATCGGGTGAGGACACTGCCCAAGGCCGGGATTTCAACCATCGATGTGGAGATTGCGACGAAGGAGGAGGAGATGCGAATGCGACAGGGGGAAGGGAATAAAGGGTGTAGGGAATACTACGTTACGGTATTTTTGGACAAAGAGATCACGAGATCGAGGACGGGAAGGGTAAACGGTTGGATCTCCAAAAATCTCGTGCCCATAGAGGGCACCATAGAGGATGTGGTTTTCGTCGGAGATGTCCGTGGCGTCCTGATAGATGAAAGGCGGGCGGGTTGAGGGGAGATGGATACGGTTCAATGGTATTTCAGGATTAAACGTAGGGATATCGCCTACGTGAAGTTCATCCTGGAGTCCTATGAGGGACTTGGGGTGCTCAGGACCATTGATCCCCGGAGTGGTATAGTGGAGGTGATGGTTCCACCGGGATTGGAAAAGGATATGGAAATGGTCCTGGAGGGACTTGGAGATGAGATCCCCATGGAGCGAATTGAGTACCCATAAAGCGGAAACCCAGGGAAAGGCAACCTTTTTAACCCAGAAGGTATTTTCCTCCTTAAGCCTTTGTACTTGGGGCTGAAGCTTTTCCCTTCCATAGCGGAAAAGGGGTATTTCGCGCAAAGAATTGGGCCTTTTCGGCGACGGATCGTGCCTCACCACGCAGCCCTTTCTGGAATGGATTTGTGGAGTTTCCTGACTTTTATTGGGGGTATTTTTGTAACATATTGATTTTATAGCATTTTTAATTTTTCTTAAGGAAACACCCTTGTCCCTTCGCTTCTCTGCCTTCGAAGTGACCCTTTCGGGGTTCGCAGGCGGGGAATACTTACCCCTTCCAGCCTCTAAAGGGCTGGCTTTCCCCTTCCTGCTCACCCTCGATGGGTACCCAACTTCTCCAGCAGATTACGCTCATGGACAAGGGAGTCCCCCCAAAACTCAGACCAATTTAAACTGCAAAG
>DAOVGJ010000251.1 GCA_030672465.1 Pseudomonadota bacterium
CCCCAATCCCGGATACGATAATTGACACTCCTTTTCCCCAACTCTCTCTCTTCCAAGTACTGGACGATTGCCTCGCGAGCCGCAACGCTATCCATCTCGTTGAACTGGCCGGATTTAACCAGCGTTCCCTCGTCCACATAGGCCTCCGTCATCGTCTCTTCACTCAACGGTCTATCAGGTGGTTGGATCACGACGATCACGGGAAGTCCATATCGCTTTGCGAATTCGAAATCCCTTTGGTCATGGGCGGGAACTGCCATGACCGCCCCCGTTCCATATTCCATAAGGACGAAATTGGCCGCACAAATGGGCATCCTCGCCCGCGTCATGGGATTCAGACAATGCGCCCCGATAAACACCCCTTCCTTTTCCGTATCCTCCGCCGTTCTCCCGGTGATGCTTTGCCTTTTCACCCTTTCCACGAACTCCCTTATTTCCCTCTCCTGGGGCGTACCCTTTGACAATTTCAAGGTCAAAGGATGCTCTGGGGCCAAGGTCATAAACGTTGCCCCGAAGACGGTATCCTGGCGGGTTGTGAATACGGTGATGGCCTCCTTTGAATTCTCCAGCGGAAATCGAATCTCGGCCCCCTCACTCCTCCCGATCCAATTCCGCTGCATCCTCAATACTCGCTCGGGCCATCCCGGCAATTCATCACAATATTCCAGGAGTTCCTCGGCATAATCGGTGATCTTGAGAAACCACTGGTCCCACTCCTTTTGGGTCACTTCCGACTCACACCGCCAACAGAGACCTCCCTCAACCTGCTCATTGGCCAGCACCGTCTGACAGCTCGGGCACCAATTTAGCAGGGATCGCTTTTTGTAGGCCAGCCCCCTCTCGAACATCTTCAGGAAAAACCACTGCTCCCATCTGTAGTATTCGACATCACACGTGGCAATCTCCCTCTCCCAGTCATAGCTGAAGCCCATCCTCTTGAGCTGGCGTCGCATCGTGTCGATATTCTCATAGGTCCATTTGGCGGGATGGACCCCGCTCTCTATGGCCGCATTTTCAGCGGGCATGCCGAAGGCGTCCCACCCCATTGGGTGAAGGACACTATACCCTTTCATCATCTTGTACCGGGCCACCACGTCCCCTATGGAATAGTTCCGCATGTGCCCCATATGAATTGCTCCCGATGGATAGGGATACATCTCCAAGAGATAATATTTCTCCTTGGCCGGGTCTTCCTCGGCCCGGAACAGTTTCCTCTCCTCCCAATGCCTCTGCCATTTCGCCTCGATTTCCTCTGAATGGTACCTCTCCTTCATTTTACCTCTTTAACCCCTTATCTTCGGAAGTTTCCTGATTTTTAATGAATGTTGATTATACAGATCATATTTTTCTTAAGCGAACCCCGTTGTCCCTTCGCTTCGATGCTTCGCGGTCTGTTGGCCAAAGTCCCTTTCGCTCACTGAAAAGAATTTTTGACCATTCTAAGGCTCGCTTCACTGCAAATCCAAAACTCGCCTTTCAGGCTCAGACATTGGATTTGCGGTCGTTTCGCTTCACTAAGAATGGTTACCAAAAATTCTTTAATATTCGCTCCAGGGAACCCGGCCAACAACCGGTCTCGAAATCACCTCGGGGGGTTCGGAGTTAGTTATTTCTCACCCTTCCAGCCGAGTTTAGGTACTGCCGTTATGCGGTGCCACAGTGCTGCGGTTTGAAGGATGAAATTACGCTCATGGACAATGGTGTTCTCCAGAAAGTCAGGAAACTTCCGCATTATCTTCCCTTTTTTCAAATCTCTGCCGTGATTCGTGTTCTTTGAGGAAAACGGACACGGAAATCGCTCCACGGATTACGATTTCATCTTCCCATCATCTTCCGGATCCTCAGCCTCAGGGCATTCAGCCTAATGAATCCTCCTGCGTCCTTCTGGTCATAAACGGTGTCCTCATCAAAGGTCGCGAATTCACCACTATAGAGGGATTTCTCCGACTTCCGTCCTACAACGATACAATTCCCCTTGTAGAGTTTCAATCGAACAGTCCCCGTCACATCCCTCTGGGTCTCATCGATGGTCTTCTTCATAACCTCCATTTCAGGGGAAAACCAGTAGCCGTAGTATATCAACTCCGAAATTTTGGGAATCAGGGAATCCCTGAAGTGCATTACCTCCCGATCCATGGTTATGGATTCCATCGCCCTATGTGCTATGTGGAGGATCGTCCCTCCGGGGGTTTCATATACCCCCCTCGATTTCATCCCCACGTAGCGATTTTCAACGATGTCCACACGGCCAATGCCATTTTCCCCCCCGATTTTATTGGCCATGGCTAGCAGGTTTGCCGGGAAATATGCCTTCCCATCAATCCCCTTTGGAATGCCGTCTTCGAAATCGATCTCGATATAGCGCGGCCTGTCGGGGGCACGCTCCGGTGACACGGTCATGAGGAACATATCCTCCCTCGGCTCCAACCATGGATCTTCAAGGATTCCAGCTTCGAAACTGCTGTGAAAGAGGTTTCGGTCGA
>DAOVGJ010000200.1 GCA_030672465.1 Pseudomonadota bacterium
TGTCCCTTTTACGGTAATATAGCCGCTGATCTCCTGAAAGATTTTCGGGCCGATGCCCCTCACCTTAGTTACCTCCTCAGCGGATTGGAAGGGACCCTTTTGGGTTCTGTAATCGATGATAGCCCTGGCCTTTGCCTCTCCAATATAGGGAAGCTTCACCAGTTCCTCCATCGGGGCCTCATTGATATTGATAGGAAGATGAATCTTCCTCTTCTCTAATACCTGCCTTTTATATTCCCTTGCGTGTTCCTCAAGGTGTTCCCGGGCAATCGCCTCATTCTTGGGATCTATCCATTTGACCTGGTTGATCCGGGCCAAAGCGCTCCACAGATGGGGAAGGTCGAGCTTGCCCGTATGATCGTGATGCGGGAGGTGCCGTACCTTCTTCCCGTGCGAAGTATATTCAATGGAGGCGAAGGCGGAATCGGGCAGGGAGTTGATATATTTCCGGCTCCATCTTTCGGCCCTGAGGTTTGATGAAGTGGTAAATGTGGCAAAAATCAACACAAGCAGGATTGGCAATTTCCTTTTCCCAAACATGGCCTCCCCCCACTATAATGGTGCTCGTTCCAGGGATTTGATGTTTGTCAACGGGTAATTGGGAGATCTCTGAAAAACTGGAAAAGGCAGCTCTGAGCGCGAAATGATACGGTGTTGCAGTGCTGCAGTCATGCGGTTATGCAGTGTACTTTAGAATGGTCGAAAAAATATTTTGAGCAGCAAAGAGCGAGTTTTTCAGAGCTCTCAATAGGTCAGAAGAGGAGCTTTATGACCTCCCGAAGGGATTCGACCCCTTCCAGCTGGATGGAATCGCCCTTTTTCATCCTCTCTCGATTGGTCTTGGGGAGGATACATCGTTCGAAGCCCAGTTTGACCGACTCCCTTACCCGCAGCTCTGCCTGATTAATTCCCCTGACCTCTCCGGTGAGCCCTACCTCCCCGAATACTACGGTCTTGGGATGAACCGGCTTATCGAGGAAGCTGGAGACCAAGGATATGGTAATGCCTAAATCCATTGCGGGCTCATCCACCTTGATTCCACCGACCACATTTAAAAAGATGTCCTGGTTATACAACTTCAATCCCATCTTCTTCTCCAAAACGGCCACCAGAAGCGACAGACGGTTGTAATCGACCCCTATCGCCGTCCTGCGGGGGATGGCCAAACTCGATGAAGTGACCAAGGCCTGAATTTCCACCAGGATGGGACGAGTTCCCTCCATGGATGGAACCACCACGGACCCGGAGACATTTTCGGGCCTCTCCGATAAGAAAATCTCCGAAGGGCTGAGTACCGCTTCCAACCCGGATTCCTTCATCTCGAAGACACCGATCTCGTTGGTGGGCCCGAATCTATTCTTCACCGCCCTCAGAATACGATACGGATGGTCTGCTCCTCCCTCGAAATACAGCACCGTATCCACCATGTGTTCTACCACGCGGGGGCCGGCTATGGCGCCCTCTTTTGTGACATGGCCGATCAGGAAGATAGGGATTCCCGTGCCTTTGGCGAGCTGCATCAGCCTGGCCGAAGACTCCCGGACCTGACTGATGGATCCAGGAGCCGACTGGAGCTCTGATGTAAAGATAGCCTGGATGGAATCGATGATCAGGACGGAAACCTTGAGTTTCTGGAGTTCTTTGAAGATCTC
The DNA here is from genome assembly GCA_030672465.1 of Pseudomonadota bacterium. Classification (GTDB taxonomy): domain Bacteria; phylum Desulfobacterota; class BSN033; order WVXP01. Next base: position 1,653 of record DAOVGJ010000200.1, read on the forward strand.
CTCGAGAGAAGTCTCAGAGAGCACCAATAGGTTGGAGGCACGGATCCCCAGCCTATCCCCCCGGATCCTGGTCTGCCTGGGTGATTCCTCCCCGGAAACGTATAAGACTGTTAAATCCTCCCGTGACAGCCGATCCGATACCTGAAGGAGAAGGGTCGACTTCCCTATGCCCGGGTCCCCACCGATCAAGACGATGGAACCCGCGACAATCCCTCCCCCCAAAACTCGGTCGAATTCCCCAATGCGGGTCATCAATCTCTCCCCCTCCTCGGCCTCTATTTCCGTTATGGGCTTTGGAGGTTGCGCAACCGAGAAACCCCAGCCTTGCCTCTTGGCTTCGGGCGTTTCGACGAGCTGCTCCTCCACCAAGCTGTTCCACGTAGCGCAGTCCGGACACCTCCCCAGCCATTTGGGAGAGCGATAGCCGCATGATTGGCAGACGAATTGGGTCTTCACTTTGACCATGAAGCACTCCACCAACTTGGGCGAATGCATGGTAACAGGAGCCCCGGTCCTTGTCAAACCCAAAGGCTCCAACCCTCTTCAGGCATTCTGGTCGCTGTTATGTTAGCTCCCTCCTTATATGAAGGACCACCTCCCTCAAGGCCTTCTTGATAGCCTCTTCATCGCCCGGCAGCTCCTGGGGGATAATTTCGAGGGTGATCATCTCGTCATAGCGGGATTCCTTTAGGTATTTCAGTAAACCCCCAAGGGGTAAAATCCCATGGCCGGGAAACAGGTGTTCCTCCTGGTTTCGATAATCGCTGAAATGGATGTTCTTAACCCGGTTCGTTTTGTAGAATCGAAGGAAATCCCCCTCAAAATTCACCTTGGCCGTTCCCATCTGCGCGCAGTCGAAGGTGAAGTAAAGGTTCCTCTTCTCGATAAAACGGACCATATCCCTGGTCCTCCGTAAAATGTACGGGTTAAACCTCAATGGCCTTCCCCTATAGGGCATGTTCTCCACGGCGACAGCTACCTTTCCCCCTCCCAGCTCCCTTTGAAAATCCCCTACTTCATACATCCACCGCCAAAATCTGATCTCCAGATCCAGCCATCTGGGGGGATGAAAATTAACCATGGGAACGGAAAGCCTCTTCGCCAGCTCGATGGTCTTGATGAGGGCTGTAATGCGATCTCCCCAGCCCAGAATCAGATCGAAGGGGGCATGGAGGACATATATGGGGGCAATCTCCCTCAAATTATTTAAGAGGCCATAGCCATCATCCTGCCCGAGGGTTTCGGAAATGATGACCTCCATGCCATCGAAACCCGTCTCCGAGGCAATGTGAAAGGCCTTTTCCAATGGTAATGTATAGAGGCTCCCCGATGAGAGCAAGATCTTCATGATTTTGTATTATCATCCTCTATGGTGACCTTCCCCTTGCATCTGAGACTCCACCCCGCAGTAAACCACTCTTAGGCTGAAATTTCAACGGCGAGGTGGCATACCCACCGAGGTGAGCAGGAAAGGTATGCACTTTAGCTCTTAGGATTTCTGTGGCCGAGGGATATTTGCTATTGATTTAAGAATGTCAGAAACACCGGTTCTAATCAGGGGAATTCATAAAAGCGGCCAGTATCAGATCTCATCTTGAAGTATTCAATCACTCCCAAACCAGCTATACTCTTCTATCCGAAAGGCTTATGATATTTAGTCCAAATGGCAGATAGAGTTTTTACAAAAAGGGATACAAAAGGGGACGTTGAAAACAAAAAGACAAAAAGAAACGTTGTTGAAAACTGTTACTTTTCCCTCTTTGATTCCAGCTTTTGAATGCCCTTGACAATGGCCTGGGAACCCCAACCCCATGTTCTTGTATGCTCTTATAAAGTGATGTTTTTCAACAACGTCCCCCTCCTTTTTATCGACGGGCGGACGCAAGCCGTGCAAAACGCCGTTTGTGGACGATCCGCTGGAACGCCTTGTTGGGCGCCATTGACGCATTCATTTCTTGTGCAACCGAATCACTTCAGATCTTTCCGCACGTGATGCCTCGGACGGTTCTGCCT
>DAOVGJ010000032.1 GCA_030672465.1 Pseudomonadota bacterium
CTTGATAGCCATCATCATCTTGGCCATCGCCCTCACCTCAATCAGCTATTTTTTCTCAAGGGCCAGGATCAATATCGAAGCCTCGGGCTGGATGAGGTGTGGGCTTGTCCTGGCCCAGGATAAGATGGAGGAGTTGAAGGACCTAGGATACTTTCATGACGATTTGAGCGGAGATTTGAATGGAGAAACACACTCGGACCGTGTAGACAGTGCTGGGGATCCAGATGCGGACGACAGGCCATTTTACCGGGAGTGGACCGTTTATGATATAGATGACCCCACCGATGGCACAGGCCCAGACGAGGTGGATTACAAGCGCGTCGAATTGAAGGTCTACGATCAATGGCTGAACCCCGGAAGTGAAACCTTAAATGATCAAGATAAATTGGTGGCTGAACTGAAGACCTTCATCTCCCCCTAGAGGGGTTTCCCACCATGGAAAACAGGCGAAAAAGCCTCCCCTGGATCTTAGGGAAGAACGACCAGCGGGGGAGCGTGCTCATCGAGCTGGTGGTCGCCGCCATCATCTTCGCCCTCGTCGTCGCTTCCATCGCCTTCTACTTCATCTATCACGTAGGGACTATTGATAACGGAAGGGCGCAGTTGAAGCTCCAGAGGGTTGGAAGCCTCCTCATGGAGGAGATGGCCAGGGCCGTTCGGGAGGGGAAGACCACCGATCTGGCGGAGGAGAACACCACCTATACCCAGATCGAGATTTCTTACCCCGATATTAACAGACATCGGTGTTTCAGCTTTGATGGTCTTAACAAGGACATCAAGGAAGGCAAAGACCCGAATTATGGTAACCTGACCCCCTGGGAGGTCCTGGACGATAGCCATACCGTGGGCAGTAAGACCCGTACCCACCGTATCATTTGCTATTATCTGCGGTTTAAGGGAGAAGGGGATAGAGTAATTATTCAATTCGAACTCAAGCATGATATGGATACCACCGACGATACGGCTGACGATCTGACCATTAGATTCGGCTCAACGGTGAAATTGAGGGGATGATCGAGGGCGGATGGCCTGCTCGGCCAGGAGGGATGAGCAAAAGGTGAAGATAATTGGGACAAGAGAGAAGGGTGGGGCGGCCTTAATTACCGCCATCGTATTCGTCTTCTTCCTTACCCTGTTCGGGCTGGCCTTTTACCGGCTCGGGGAGACGGATATCGATCTGTTCACATACCAAAAGAATCTGTCAAAGTCCTTGTATGCCTCGGAGGCCAGTTTTGACAAGGTACGCTGGATGATCAGGGAAAGTGACAAGATCGCGGGGGTGAACCCTCCCCAGGATCCGAACCCTTTCAGCAGCACGTATAATGAAGAAAATGCCCTTTCCATCGCTAATCCCACAGGTTTCTTCCCGTGGGAAGAGGATAAAGCCTATTTCAAGGTCACTGAGATCTCGGCTGAACTTCTTCCAACGGGCTTGCCGGGGAGCCGAGTGAAAGTCCAAGCCTTCGGATCGGTGGATGTGGACGGCGATGGGGAAGCCGGGGTAACACCAATCGGAGGTGGTAAGTTCGATCCCGACCCTGACGACGTAACCCGAAGATTCGAGGCCTATATCGGCCTCCCGGGGACCCTGGGCGAACGGATTGATGGAAAGGGTATCTCGGCCGCGGCAAATGCCTTTTATGCGGGTGTGGGGGAGGTTACTCTTTTATCCGAACCCAGGTCCTTCACAACCCCGGATGGGGATTCTATGACCGGTTTTCTCTACAGGGGTGGACCGACTGACTTCGGAATCTGGCATCAATGGGGTTTCATCTTCTCGGACCCAGCTCCAACCGTTGCTTCGGGTGAAATTGACGAAGTTGAGCTCCCACGGGGGATCTTCGATGAGATTGGGGACTATATCGATGAGGATACCGATGGCATACCCGACTATTTTCAGGATCTGAGCAGGACAGAGTATACGGGCGATCAGACTTTTACCTCTTCGCCTGACCCGACAGGGGGTCGCAGCGTTGTCTACGTGAATGGTAACATTATTATTGATGGCGTCGATTTCGGCTATCTGGATGATGAAGGGGACGTCAGGAACTGTGATTGGGATCCGACGAATACTGACTTGGCATTCATCGCAAATGGCAAGATCACCGTCAACCGAGTTGACTGCGGAAACGTTGGGAGGTTGGTTCTCGTTGCCAAGGATATCGAGTTCGTGGGCGATTATAGTACAAAGGTCAACGGCATCGCCATCGCTTTCAACGACATCACCCTGAATGGACAGTATTGTGACAATGGCATCCTGACCCATCAGACCGATTTCTCCCGACCGATCAGGTACACGGCCTACTTCCTGGGAAGCATGGTGGCGGGGAATCACATCGTGCTCCAGGACGACGGTTGGACCGTTATCTACGACGAGAATGTCATCAACGGCAAGATGTACAGTTCTGCTGTTGATTCAATTCCAAAACCCACCCTCACCTATGAAAGGGTGGAGGCGGAGGATTTCAATACCACTAATAACTGGGACCTTAACGGGGGCGAGCTTAAAAGAACCCAGGAGGATTATGTCCAGGAGGATATCGATAATGCACGTGCGGACTATTCAGATGGAGGCGCTGATGGGGTCCCTGAGTTGATGAAGATGTACCAACAGCCGGGATGGCACTCCGCGGATGATGACCACGACTTCGGTGTAACCGACGGGGTCTACTGTGATTTTGCCGATGTTGGGAATGTCTTCGAGGATTCGGATATCAACATTGGCCCACAAGACTGGGATAATTATACCACCATTCGGTTTTACATGGCCTTAGATAATTGGCAAAAGATCGCCGGCTCAAAAACGACGTACAGAAAATCCTTGTTGCAGGTACGGTTAGAAGACACGGGAGGAAATAGGGTGACGTATAACGTACCGTATCAAAACAATGACTGGGTCGGCGCGCCCGGAAAAGCCCATTGGGAGCCCGTTCGAATCAATCCTCACGATTTCGATCCTCTCGACCCCTTCGACAGCAGAAGCGTTCAAAGTATCGAATTCTATTGGAAAAAGATAGAGGTTTCGTGGTATATCGATGGCGAAACTGAGTCGATTACGTTTATAAACGATCACGATACTGGCTACGGGGAGGACGGCTACTATAACTATAGGAAATTCAACGGAACAGGCTATGATACATACCCGGTACAATTCGAACAGGATGCGGTGAATCTCAGATACAAGCTATACTATGAAGACCCCCCGGGCAACATTAATTATATCCAATGGAACTGGGACCCCAGCACTTCAACCCTCGAAGACATGTACTTCAAGGATACCCTCGATCCGCTGAAATCCGCGCTGGATTCCGTTTTCAAGATTGACCGAATCGAGCTTCCGGGAAAGCCCGCCGCCAACGACTACCTCGAATATGGCCTTCCTCAGTGCCTGCGGCTTGAGGTGACCAATTGGGACGAGCTGTAAAAGACTTGTCGCATAAGGACCTCATTCCGCATAGTTAGCCACCATTTTCACCATAAAACGTTTCTGCTCTGCGACCTTTCATTTTTCCATAATTCTCGCTAACCCGGTACTTTTCCCGTCACCTTTATTGAAATCACCTGAGAATTTAATTAAAGATTTCAATAAGTTTCCTATCATTGGAGGGAATTTTCTTTGAGGTCAACGTCTTTCTCGCCTGAAAACCACAGTTTTATCTTGACAACAAGGATTTAATCTTTTATGATTCGTCAAAAATTTAATTATTACAACTAGATAATCGTAAATAGTCGTAAAAGACTTAAAATTTATAGAATAAAAGGTATCTGGTATAAAATCAATATAAGTATCTGATATTATGACCTATTTTTTCTATTCAAATAATCAGGCCTATCGACGATAGTTTGCCTGAAATCCCTTCAGAAATCCCTTAAACTGGGAAAGATACACAGGATATCAGAACCTATAACATGCCGAAGTTTGGCAAGTTTTTGAAGATTATAAAAAGGGAAAATATGTTTAAGGACAATGACAGTAAGTATCTGAGGACAAAAGAACGAAAGTGGAATGGCCAGGTTAATCATTTGACAAGAGACATTGGAACCGAATATGGCCGCTGTAAAAAATATCCGTAACACTAATCGCCTAAAATGAACGGTATGGTTTTTGCTTCTGTTAAGACAGAGGGTCAGGGAAATTCCGAGGCCAATATTGGCAATAGCGGAAGAAAAATGTCTGATAAGATATATTATGTAAACTTTTATCCATTTCTCGACATCAGATCATATCTTTACGCCTAACATGCTGAATGAAAACACCCTCTTCTGACTCCCAGGCTATAATAACATGCCTCAAATGCATCTTCCAGAACTAAAAAAAATCCTTCGCGCCAGAAAGGGTTTTACCTTAGTTGAGTTGATGGTGGTTATCATTATCGTCGGGATTTTGGCCGCCATTGCTGTCCCCCTGTATCTCCATTACTCCGAGATGACCAAGGTACGGGAGGCATTGGGCATAATCAAGGCGATTAAAACCTCCCAAAAAGTGGAGAAAATGAGGACCTTGAACTACTATACGGCCACCGGGGATATGGCCTCAACGATTTTTTTAAAGAAGGGGATCGACTTAAGGGACTCACTCTATTTTACTTACGAAACGGTAGGCGATGCCGATACGTTTACCGTCACGGCAACAGCAACCGCTGAATCGGGAATCACGGGAACCATCTCCTATGATAGCGTCACCAATAGCTGGTCATCTACTGGGGATATTACGGAAAGGATGTTGCCCGAGCTATCGGAATGAGTATAATCCTTACCATATGAGGGAAAAGTCTCGTTACAGGGCAAATATGAAAGCCTGGCGGGGGAATAAATAGGGAAGCGACTTTATCGACGCTGTCCAATGAAATAAGGACCAAACCGTAAAGATTTGTTCAATCTTATGCTTTTAACTCTTCATTATTCGAAGGTTGATTGCCTTTTTCCCCGGGTATCGAATACCGTTCATCGATCCACGACCCCAAATCGATGAGCTTGCACCGTTTTGAACAGAAGGGGCGATGGGGATTTCCCTCCCATGTCGTTTCCCTTCGGCACTGCGGGCAGATTACCCTTTTCCCCATCTTCTCTTTTTCCTGAAAAACCCCTTTTCGCCCTTATCTTGCTCGATCGCCGCAAACTCCCTCAGCAACTCTTCTTGTCTTTTTGTCAATTTAGTCGGGGTTTTCACGGCAATCTGAACAATTTCATCTCCCTTCCCATAGCCCCTCATATGATAAAAGCCCTCTCCCTTTAGTCGAAATATCTGTCCGCTCTGGGTACCCTTTGGGATGGTTAATTTCCTCGTTCCGTTGAGGGTCGGGACTTCGATATCCCCCCCCAAGGCGGCCTGGAAAAAGGATATGGGAATTTGACAAATAATATCATCTCCGTCCCTATCAAAAAATTCATGGCGTTCAACGTGGATAATTACATAGAGATCCCCTGGTGGACCTCCCCTCTCCCCCTCCTCTCCTTCTCCCCTCAATCTCAGCCTGGATCCCGTTTCCACTCCCTGGGGGATTTTCAAGTCGAGGTTTTTCTTTTTTCTCACCTTTTTCTGACCCCTGCACTGACTGCATGGGGTATGGATTACTTCCCCCTCGCCCTGACAATCGGGACAGGTGGTGCTTATGCTAAAAAATCCCTGGATATGACTAATCTGACCATGCCCCCGGCACGTTGGGCAGGTCGAGGGAAATGTTCCGGGTTCAGCTCCAGAGCCTCCGCAATGATCGCACTTCATGGACTTGGGTATCTCAATATTTATCTCTTTCCCAAAGGCGGCATCGAGAAAGGATATGGTCAGATCGTACCGTAGGTCGGCGCCGGCCCTTGCCATTGTTCGGCCTCTTCGAGTGGTCCCAAACCCGAAGAAATCCTCAAATATATCGCCAAACGTGGAGAATATGTCTTCAAATCCCCTAAACCCGGTAAAGCCTGTTCCCTTTAACCCCTCGTGACCGAAACGGTCGTAGATTTCCCTTTTTTCAGGATCCCTCAGGACTTCGTAGGCCTCGGAGGCCTCTTTGAACCTCTCCTCTGCTTTCCTATCCCCTGGATTCCTATCCGGATGATATTGCATTGCTAATCTCCGGTAGGATCGCTTAATCTCCTCTTCGCCCGCATCCCTTCCGACACTCAGGATTTTGTAATAATCTCGCTCTGCCATTGAATTTCTTAAAGTGTATGGGGATTTAAAAGGTTCAAGTTATCGTAATTATTGATTTATCTATTTTTCATAATCATCGATGATTTTTCCAGTACGGGCCCTTTCAACCACCTCATCGAATTTCGGTCCTAAATCTGCGCCCAAATCTTTAGCACGCTTCTTGGCCCATAATCCTATGTTGCGGGAATCCTTGTAGAAGGTATCATCTCGAGGTTTTTCCGGGTCGAAATCCCTTAAACGGGAATCCTCCGATTGGTGATAGGAGAAGCGGGATAACAGACGGGTTAGTTTGGTCGAGGTACACCTTTCACACCGGATTTTCGATTCGTCCTCAGAACGTATGATCAGCGCGCTAAACTCGGCATTGCATCTCTTGCAACGATATTCGTAGATAGGCATATCCGTCTCGTCTCCTATTCCTTCTCTGGAGTTGCCTCATTTTCGACGGATTCTTTGGATTTCCTCCCCTGCTCGTTGGTGGTTTCTTCCTTTCGTCCTTCCTCGGACATGTCAAAGTCCACGTTATCGGAAATATCCGGAAGTGCTCTCAGAAATTCCTCCCACTCCTCGGCGGAGATGATTCCTTCCCTCAAGTTCCTCTCAATGGTCCTTTTGTCGAACTTTTTGTTCTCATCGATATGCATTATCGTAACTCTCTATCTGAAGGTATTTAAATGACCTTAAGTTATTATTATTATCACATTTCATTTCCATATTCAATATCTTAGAAACTGGAGTTTCAAGGGAACACCATTGTCCATGAGCGAAATGGGCTTATGCCATCCACACGGAATGATGGAATGTTGGAGTATTGGAATAGTGGGTATCAAAAGTGGAAACAACACATTTATTGTTTTTCTTCCTCTCAACCCATCGTTCCAGTATTCCATTATTCCAATATTCCAGT
>DAOVGJ010000241.1 GCA_030672465.1 Pseudomonadota bacterium
CCCCGCGTTCTCCCGCCTTGTGAGCCTCCTCAGCGATCCGCTTCAATTCCCTCTCGGTCTGTTGCAGAATAGTCCTTCCCCTATCCTGAACTTCCTCCAGGATCTGTTGCCTCCTTTGCCTAATTCGACCAAGCAATTCACGGAGGCGGTCTCGATGGCCTTGAATCTCTTCCTTGAGAACCCCTATTCCCTCGCGCTCTTTCCTGAGATCCTCCTGCAACCCTTCGATATCGCGTATGAATCGGGAGGAACCTCTTCCCTGGTCGGCGAGGTACTTCGTGGCCAAATCGAGAACTGCTCCTGGGAAACCCAATTTTTCGGCTACCAAAAAGGCATTGCTCGAACCCGAATCTCCGTATATCAATCCATATCGGGGCTCCAGAGTTTCAGAGTCGAAGGCAACGGAAACATTGGTTGCCCCCTTATTGAGGTAGCCGTAGGCCTTGAGCTCATCTAAATGGGTTGTCACCACTACCGTGGCCCCCTTATCAATGAGATAATCCAATACCCCTATGGCGAGAGCAGAGCCTTCCTTTGAGTTGGTCCCCGCACCCACTTCATCGAGAAGGACAAGGGAGAATTCGTCCGATTTCTCCAGGATACGGATGAGGGAGAGGATATGGGCGGAAAAGGTGCTCAGATTTTCTCGGATATTCTGTTCATCCCCTATATCGGCAAAGATGGAATGATACAACGGGATCTCGCTTCCCTCCACGGCGGGAATGTGCATTCCGGACTGTGCCATTAAGGACAAAAGGCCAAGGGTCTTCAAGGCGACGGTCTTTCCCCCGGCGTTTGCTCCGCTGATAATCAGGGCTTTGGAATACCCGCCCAGATCGATGTCGATGGGAACGGTGCGATCCCCCTCCTTCATAGAGAGCAAAGGATGCCTGGCCCCTTGAAGACGAACCATCCCGTTTCTGTTGACGAGCGGATTAACCCCACCCAATTTTTGGCTCAATTTGACCTTGGCATAGAGAAGGTCGATTTCCCCCAATATCTCCAAATCCCGCAAGAGTTCCTGATGAAATTCCCCTATTTGCGTTGTCAACCCGGAGAGTATCCTCCTCTCCTCCTGCCTCTCATCTTCCAGTAACATGCTGAGTTCATTATTATATTCAACGACCTCCAGAGGCTCGAGGAAGATGGTCATCTTGCTATGAGAATGATCGTGTACAATACCCTCCATCTGGTTTTTAAACTCGGATTTGATGGGCAAGACATACCTTCCATTACGGATAGTGATCAGTTTTTCCTGGAAGAGGGCCTGGAGGTCTTCACGTTTCATCATCTCTTCCAAGGACCTTTTGATCCTCTTCCGATAGGCGGCGATATCGAATCTGATTTGCCTTAAAGCCGAGCTGGCATGGTCGAAAATCTTGCCCTGTCGATCGATTGTCCGAACAATCTCCGATATGAGCCCCCTGAGGTGCGATAGCCGGGAGATCAAATCCCCAAATAAAGGAAAATCCCCTTTCAACTTCTTGAAAGAGGATTTCAATCCAAGGGAAACCCTCATATTCCCCAGTATATCGAGAATCTCCTCGGTGCTCAGGACAGCCCCTTCGATTTTAGCCCTCGCTATGACCTTTCGGACATCCTCAATCCCTGCCAAGGGAATTTCCCCATAAACCTCCATAATTTTCTTTAGTTCGTCGACCTCGCCCAATCGCCTCTTTATCCAAGACAGCTTCCTCTGGGGCTTTAGACCCTCACAGAGCGCCTTTCCAACCGATGAGGTCGCGAATCCCTTAAGGAGCTCTAGGATTTGGTCATACTCAAGAGCCTTGAATGGCTGATTATCCATTGAGCAGCTTTATGTTGAAAAGGTCGAATAAGGCAGGTGCGATGTATGTCAAATCCCCGAATTGAGGACAGGCTATCTCCTTAACGGGAAAGCTTTTCCTTGACCACCTGATGGATTACCTTCCCATCGGCGCGTCCCGCAATCTTTGGCATGAGCGACTTCATGACCTTGCCTAAATCCTTCATGTCGAGGGCATTGGTCTCTTTTATCGCTTCATCCACTAACGTGAGGATTTCGTCCCTGGAGAGCTGTTGAGGTAAAAAGGATCGGAGAATCTTCAGTTCCTCTTCCTGTTTCTCGATGAGGTCTAATCGATTGGCTTTTTGAAAATGGATCAGGGATTCTTCCCCTTTCTTGACTAAGCCACTTATCACCTTGACGATAGCGCCATCGTCTAGCTTCTTCCTTTCCTCGATCTCCTTATTTTTCACAGCTGCACGGGCCATCCTTACCACCGACAGCCGGAGTTTATCCCTGGACCGTAGAGCGGATTTCATCTCATCTTCCAATCTCTCTTCCAGTGACATGAGGCCTCATCCTCTTTCCATCATTTTTTTCATCCTTTTCAACGCCCTCTTCCTTGCGGCCAATGCCTTCCTCTTCCGTTTGACGCTCGGCTTCTCATAGTGCTCCCTCTTCCTGATCTCGGAGATGATTCCGGTCTTTTCGCATTGCTTCTTAAACCTCCTCAGGGCATTCTCAAAGGATTCATTCTCCCTTATCCTAATGCCGGGCATCCATGTACTCCCTCCCCTCATTAAAGCAGTCAAAACCTTAAATATATCAAAAATTTCCAACTTGTCAATTATTTGCGATGGATTCTTTCGGGAAATTCCATTGCCCTTGGCGCAAACGGCAGAAAAATGGCCCCCCCTCATCTGGTTTGCCGGACAACGGGCAAGAGGGTCCTCACTGTTTCATTGAAATTCCTTGAAACTTCCGGCTTTATCCTTTATTATCTTTGGAGGGATTTAAGCATCAAATCAGAAGGAGGATTTCGATGGCAATCGTTAAATGGGACCCTCTTTCATGCGGTCCTTTCAGGGAATTATCGGCGATGCAGGATCGTATGAACAGGCTGTTTAAGGATGCCATGGGCCGAACGAGGGTGATTAAGGAGGGATTGGAGGCAGGGGTTTGGGCCCCCCCCGTGGATATATATGAGACGGCTGAGGATTTAGTGATCAAGGCCGAGCTCCCCGGACTCTCCACGGAGGACGTGAGCGTTCGAGTCGATGATAACGTCTTAACCTTAAAGGGTGAGCGAAAACGTGAAGCAGGGGTTGGTAGGGAGGACTATCATCTCATCGAACGATCTTGCGGACATTTTCGAAGATCCTTTATTTTGCCCGACAATGTGGACCCGGACAAGGTCCAGGCGAAGTTTAAAGATGGGGTATTATTCATCGCCATCCCCAAGTTCAAGAGGATAAGGCCCAAGAAGATCGCCATTGAGATAGAGTGATAAAAACCCCCCCATGATGACTTTTTCCGATGGCATTCCCGCCCTGCCCAAGATGGAAAGATGCGGGAATCCTCCATTCTTACACCAACAGAAACCATTAGGGGGCTCGATTTGGAGGGTCCCAAGGGGATGTGGATTGGCGGCAGGAAGAAGATAGGGGACCTTGGTGCTCTCGGTACGTGAGCTGCCCGAAAGGTGAACCCAAGGTAAAGAAGGCCATAGAACCGGTTGAGAAAATAGACGAGAGGGGAGATCTGGAAAACTGTTGATCCTATGTTGGGACGAAATGGGTGTAAGGAGATTCTACAGAAGGTCTTGGGGGGTTCCAGGGCCGACCAGACCGAGGCCTTAATCATCGCCCAGGACATTTCCCTCACCCGATTTTCCAACTCGGCAATTAATCAAAATGTATCGGAAAAGCGAGAGACCCTCTTTATCCGCGTAGTTATCGGAAGATGCATTGGGTCGGCCTCGACCGATAGATTCGATGATCAAGCCATCCAAAGGGGGTTGGAAAGGGCAACGGAAAGGGCCCAATTGCAAACCCCGAGCGAATCCCCCCGGTTCCTACCTCGGCCGAAACCTTTCCAACCGATCACCTTCTTCTCTGATAAGACAGCCAGATACTCTCCTTCCCAAAGGGCAGAGGACATTCAGAGGCTTATCCAAATGGCCTCCGAGGAAGGCCTGTTGGCCCATGGAGCGCATTGTACTGGCACGGTGGAAATGGGAATAGCCAACTCCCTGGGGGTTGACGCCCACTGTATCCACTCGGGGGTTACCTTGAACACCACCATGACCGGCCAAGGTGGTTCCGGTTATTCCCGTTTCGCGTCTCGAAACATCGAGGGAATGGATATCCAATCCATTGGTCGAGAGGCCCTTGAAATGTGTTTGGCAAACCGTGGGGCAAGGCCTATTGAACCGGGAAATTATGAAGTCCTATTGAACTCGTATGCGGTAAGTGATCTCGTGATGTCCATAGCCTCCATCGGGCTGAATGCCTCAGCCTTCCAAGAGCAACGGAGCTTCATGTGCAACCAATTGGGGAAACAACTGCTCGGGGAAAACGTGACTATCTGGGATGACGGTCTGGATACGGGGGGGTTCAATACACCCTTCGATTTCGAGGGAGTGCCTAAACGGAAGGTGATCTTCTTTCACGATGGTGTAGCTACAGGGGTAACCCATGATTCCCTGACGGCCAGCAAAGCGGGGGCAGAGTCGACGGGACATCGAGGCCCGCCTCCTGGCAACAAAGGCCCCATTCCAACCAATCTGTTTATGCGCGGAGGAGATTCCTCCATGGAAGAGATGATCCGGTCAACGGAAAGGGGTATATACATCCACCGTTTTCACTACGTAAACGTCTTGGCGCCAAAACGGGCCATTATCACGGGGATGACCCGCGATGGAACCTTTCTCATTGAAAGAGGCAAGATGACCAAGCCCTTGAAAAACTTGAGGTTCACCCAATCCATTTTAGATGCACTGTCCGTGGTTAGCCTCATCTCCAAGGAAACGAAACTCGTTGCTCCCGAGGCTGAGTACGAGATTCCCTTTCTCACGGGAAGCGTTGTTCCCGCGCTGAAAATCGAGAATTTCCACTTTTCAGGGGTCTCCGAAACCGACACAAGCCGATAGGGGAAAAACCATTGAAAGATCTCATCTATACCATACTCGACCTGGGAGAGGCCAAAGGGATTTCCTACGCGGATGTCAGGGTGGTGGAGGAATCCCTGGAATCCTATGAGGTTAAGGATGGTCTCGTCGAGGTGGCGGAATGGAAGGAGGGTTATGGGTTTGGGATTCGAGTCCTTCACGATGGTGCCTGGGGGTTTGCCTGTAGTTCCTCGGTGAACAAGATCGAAATGGAGGACGCCTTGACTCGGGCTCTCGGCATCGCCGAGTCAAGCGGGATGGCCCGGGGAAAGCGGATCGAGCTCTTCCCCATCCCCACAGTCCAGAACCGTTACCACACCCCGATGGAGAGGGATCCTTTTGCAATCTCCCCCGCAGAGAAGCTCTCCCTTCTGATAAAGGCTGAAGGCCTCATGAGGGGTAAACCGTATATCTCAGTATCCCAGGCCTTTATGGATATTTATAAGGTTAGAAAGGTTTTTGCCTCATCCGAGGGCTCCTATATCGAACAGGAGATTGTGGAATGTGGTGCCGGAATAGCGGCCACTGCAGCCGGAGGAAACGAGGTACAAACCCGGTCTTATCCCAACTCCTTTAGGGGAAACTTCGCCACAGGTGGATACGAATTCGTAGAAGGACTTGACCTTGCGGGGAACGCCGAGAGAACGGCGGATGAAGCTGCCCAGCTCCTGTTCGCCCAGCCCAGCCCTTCAAAGGTGACAACCCTCATCCTTGATTCCTCCCAGTTAGCCCTTCAAATCCATGAATCCATAGGACATCCTGTCGAGCTGGACCGGGTTATGGGAATGGAGGTGGCTTATGCAGGAACCAGCTTCCTCAATTTTGAAAAACGAGGCTCCTTTAGGTGTGGCTCCGATTCGGTCAATATCATTGCAGATGCCACTATTCCAGGAGGCCTGGGGACTTTCGGCTACGACGATGAAGGGGTGAAGGCCCAAAGGATTCCCATCCTTCAAAACGGGATTTTCCTTAACTTTCTGGCCTCGAGGGAGACAGCCCGAGAGGTCGGGTCCCAGCCCAATGGGACCATGAGGGCCGAAAGCTGGAATCGGATTCCGCTTATCCGGATGACCAACATCAACCTCCAACCGGGCAGCTGGAGATTCGAGGATCTGGTTGCCGATACCGATGATGGGATCTATATGGCCACCAACAGGGGCTGGAGCATCGACGACCAAAGGCTCAACTTTCAGTTTGGAACAGAGGTCGCCTGGGAGATTAAAAAGGGCAAGATGGGGAAGATGTTTAAGAACCCAACATATACCGGGATCACCCCCCAATTCTGGAACTCCTGTGATGGCGTAGCCGGCGAAAGGGAATGGCGGCTTTGGGGTATACCTAATTGTGGCAAGGGCCAACCGGGCCAAGTAGCCCCTGTCGGCCACGGCGCAGCACCGGCCCGATTCAGGAATGTAAGGGTGGGGGTGATGGGATAACCATTTCAGCTCAAAGGGGTGGGCACGCTCAGGGACAACGGTTTTTTCCAGAAGCTCAGGAAATTCTCGATACTTCGAGGCTCCACAAGGGGGCAAGCCAACCGTATTCTTACTACTCTTTAGGCAAAAGGGAATTTGGGGGGAGACTCGGATATGGCGGAAGAGAAGGTTGAAGAGATGACAAGGCAGCTGAAGGAGTTGGAGGAGAAATACCGATTCCTCTTCGAAAACTCTGGGGACATGATCTTCACGGTGGATAAGAGAGGAATCATTACCAGCTTCAATAGGGAGGCTGAAAAAACCACTGGCTACGATAGACAAGAGGTGATTGGAAAACCCTTCGTCGATATTCTGGCGACGGAGGGAACGAAACAAAGGGAAATGAGGCGGTTTCGCAAGAGGCTAGGCATCCAAGAATCAAAGCCCTATGAAGCCGTGATGAGGACTCGAAGCGGTGAAAGGAGATACATCCTGGCCAATTCCCTGAGGCTTGAGGATGAACGGGGAAAGGTTACGGGGTTAGCCTGTATTTTGAAGGATGTGACGGTCCACAAGAGGGCGGAGCAAGAGACGAAGAGGGCCAAATATCTCCTGGAAAAGGTGGTGGATAACATGGCCGATGCCATCGTCATGACCGATAAGAAGGGGTTGATCACCTTTTACAATAAGGGGGCCACGGAAATCTTCGGACACCACCCCTCTGATATTCTGGGCAAACCCGTCTTGGATTTTTATGTGAGGAAAAAAGACGCCAAAAAGGTTAAACAGATACTCCTCAAATCCAAGGTGGGGAAGGTCAGTGATTTCGAAACCCAATTTCTCACCCGGGATGGAAGGAAGATCTTCGTGAACATGTCTGCGACCTTGATTCGGGATGAAGAGGGAAAGGTCGTCGGTATCTTGGGAATCAACCGGGATATCACCCAAAGCAAGATGCTGGAGAGGGAGTTGAAAGAATCGGAGGAGCGTTACCGAACCATGGTGGAGAGTGCCCATGATATGGTAGCCATCATCGGCGGAGACTCCCGATTGAAATATGTCAATAAAAAGGCGGAGGAACTGACCGCATATAGCAGGGAAGAGTTGATCGGGATGGATTTTCGAGATCTCCTGGATAAGGGAAGCCGAAGGTTGGTGCTGGATAGGTTCCGAAAGAAGAGACGGGGGGAAAGAGTTCCCGTACGATATGAATTCGAAATAGTCCGCAAGGATGAGGAGAAGAGGCGAGTAGAAAGTAGTTCATCCAACTTGATGGACGCCAACGGGTCGATGAATACCATCGCCTATATCAGGGATATCACCGAGAGAAAACGATATGAGGAAGCCCTGAAGGAGAAATTGGACGAGCTTGAAAAGTGGTATAAGCTCACCGTGGACAGGGAATTGAAAATGATTGAATTGAAGAATGAGATCAGGGCCTTGGCCAATGAGTTGACCGAGCTGAAACAAAAAATCCTTCCCGGAGGCGAGCCAAAGACCTAGTTCACCCACGAGAGTGACTCATGGGATGAGGAACTGAGTCACTTGTCCTTCTTTCCTCCTCCATATCCCTCTTTGAAGCCCTCGATGACCTCCTTGGAGAGTTCCTTGGTGGCTTCGAAGATTCTCCGAAGGCCTTGCTTCAACTTCTCCTCCGCTTCTTCGGCTCTCTCCGATCTCCCTTTCTTCTCCCCAACCATGGCTCTTTATTATAAGCGTCATCCTCCTCCATGTCAACGGCCCCTAGGAGCCAGCTAATCGATCACCCATTGGCTCTATCTTCAATCACCCTCTGGAACAACGGCTCTCTCCAGAAACTCAGCAAGCTCAGGTTATAACATAAATTTGACAATTACGTAAAAATAGGGTATTAACTATAGCAAATGGCGAGAGAACAATTGTATAAAATTGGCCAGGTCAGCAAAAGAGCCCGTGTAACCTTGCGGACGATACGGTATTATGAGGAATTGGGATTGATCCAGCCCGCCGTTCGCACCAAAGGGGGCTTCAGATTATATACCGAAGAATCCATAGGGAAGTTGCGATTCATCCAAGGGCTGAAATTGCTCGACTTTCCCCTTTCCAAAATAAGGGAAATGTTTACGATCAGGGAGATGGCACAATCGGGGGATGAGGCCTCTCATCAGTTGGTGCGACTTTTACAAAGTCAGCAGCGGGAAGCAATGAAGAAAAAGGGACAATATGAGAAGATGCTTCAAGAGATTCACGCGACAATGGAACTAATCAGGGGATGCTATGGCTGCAAAACCAAGCCGACTTATGAAGCCTGTCGCTCCTGTGGAACCATCTCCAACAAGGGGGAACTCCCCTTACCCTTAAGGGCTATTTTGTAGCACCGGCACCATGGAAAAACCGCTTAATGGGAAGCCATCCTTTCGGATGGCTTTTCTTCTCTGTATCGACGACGAGGATCTCTACGGGGCGGAAAATCCAGGATACTGCCGACCCCGAATGCTCATCTTGGCATATTTATTGCTGAATTTTTCACAGGGATCCAATCGATTGGGACTCTGCAACTGATAGAACGCTCTCTCTCAAGCATAGGCTCCATAGGGCGGGAATGGAGCCTTTTACCCCTGAGAGGGTACTTTTAACCATTTTGCATAGAATTGTGTAAATTTTTTTGACTTTTGCGCCGATGAAATCATCCAACGTATCCAAACCACATGCAAATCATGGAAGCGATGAGCTTCAGGAGCCCTTTTCCTCCACGGAACCTGAAACCGATGAAGAACTGGCCTCCGCTGCCGATTTGATCCGCTCCCTCCTGAAGGCCATCAAGGCCTATAAGCTCTACCAAGCGAATAATCCCATGCTCACCAAGCAATTGGATGAACTGACTACTAAGTTTACGGCTCATCTCGATCGATACCAGACGTTGAACTTACAGGTTGGTGAATACAAGTTATTCTTCGACGGCAAACCGATCTACGAGAGCCCGGACATGAAGGAGAGCCTCGCCTTCCTCCTCTATAAGGATGGGGTGAGGGAGATTCGGTTCCTCAGGGGGCTCGAGGATCAAGAAATCTCCGAATTCCTAGACGTGATTCGGAAAAACGAGCAGGCAAGCAGGCTCGAGGACGATATCGTCACCCTCCTCTGGGAAAAGGATTTTGCCCACATTAGTTATTTTGCCACCGATGAATTTACGGAGTCCAACGCGGTGCATGTCCCCACGAGCTATGATGAGATCCAAGCGGGACTGGAGTTTTCACCCGATTCGGAAAGGGCGACTGATGCTGAACCGGAAGAAGAATCGGAAGAAGCCGCAACCCTCTCGGTCCCAGCGGAAATGCTCCCGGAACTTGGGGATCAAAGGGAAACCTTTACAAGGCATTTCCAGCCCACGCCGGAAGAGGTGGATCTGATCAACCGACAGATCAACCAAGAGGCCGATGTCCATTTCGTCTCCACCTTGGTTGATAACCTTACCGAAATCCTGCTTCACTTGGGGGAGGATTTAGAGCCATATGAAAACATGGTCACCTTCTTCGACAGGGCCCTTGAATTTCTGCTCTTGAAGGGGGAATTTCGGACCGCGGGTAGAATCCTGAAAACTCACCGGGAAATCCTCGACTCCATGGCCCTCAAGGACAACCAGATCTTCGCCATCAATCGCATTTTCGAATGTGTTGGGAGCCCCCGCATGATTGAACTTGCGGCACAAACCTTGAAACACGAGGGGTTTCTCGACCTCAATACGGGGCGCGAGTTCTTCGACTTGCTCCCCAAGTCCGCCATCGAGCCTCTCTGCAATATGCTCGGCCAGCTTGAGTCCCCGAAGGCAAGAAAGCTTATCGCTGAGATTATCGGAAGAAAGGTCAAGGGCGACCTGGAGATGTTAACCCCCTTCTTAAAGGATAAGAGCTGGATCGTGGTCTGCTACGTCATCAACATAATAGCAAACTCACGAGATCGGAATGCCATCAAGTATCTTTCCCAGACTTGCAGCCATCCCGATGAGAGGGTACGAAGGACGGCCCTCAAAGCATTATCCCAATATGGGAGTGAGGAGATTAAGGGCCTTCTCATTAAAATGTTAAATGACGATAGCGCGTATATTCGATCCCAGGCGGTTATCCATCTCGCGAGATTGGCTAAGCACGAAGCCTTAAGGCCGATCCTATCCGTCATCCAATCCGAACCCTTCCTGGATAGGGATTTTTCCGAAAAAGCAGCATTCTTTAGGGCTGTTGGCCAGATCCGTTCCAAAGAATCCCTCCCCGTTCTGCGCAAAATCCTCGAAAAGAAAAGCTGGTTTCAAAGATCAAAATGGGATGAGCTTCAGGTATGTGCGATTGGGGCCTTACGGATGATTGGAACAGAGGAATCAACGAAAATCCTGGAAATGGGGAAACGGTCCAAGAGTCAGGCAGTGAAAAAGGCCTGTCTCCAGGCCCTGAATGAACCGACGGCCTGACGTCCGGGGGAATCAATGGTTGAAAATGGTGCAAAGGAAATTGCTGCCAAAACTCCAGAGGAGGCGCTCTCCTTAGACACTGATGAAACGAGCTCTTCTAGGTTCGGAACCGACCTGATCATCAAGCTCCACATCCTGATGAAGACCTCCCAGATTTACGATCAAAGGAACGTCGCCTTAGATCAGGTGGTACAGGGAACACTGGAACTGATTAACCATTTCTTGGAATCGGAGGGGTCCCTGGCATTGAAAGTGATCAGGGATGGCATGTTCATTAACGGAAAGAGGCTGAAGGTTGGGGTTGATAGTTACATCGGGTTTAAGTTCGTCCTGGAGCAGCTTCAAAAGAAGAGGGTGGGGGAGATTCGAATTTGTGGGGTCCTGGACGAAAGGATGCTCAAGGAGTTCATTTACCATTTGATGAATTTGAGCGATGGAGATGAAGACAACGCGAGAAAATTACATGACGAGCTAAACCGGCTGGGCATCAAATCCATTGCCTTTGAGCCGTTGGAAATCTTTGAGGAGGATGAATTCTTCGTCGGGGAAACAGATCCAAGAGAGGCTGGAAAGAGGGTTTTTTTCGAGACCATCGGGGTCATCAAAGGGGTTGTCACCGGGATTAACAAGAAGCAATTTATCGAGGCCCGAAAATTGAAGAGAATGGTCCAGGGAGCCGTCAACCTCATGGTAAAGGATGAATCGATACTCCTCGGCCTGACCACCATTAAGAATTACGATGAATACACCTTCAACCATTGTGTGAACGTCGCCGTTTATTCCCTGGCCATTGGGCGAAGGCTGGGTTTCTC
>DAOVGJ010000257.1 GCA_030672465.1 Pseudomonadota bacterium
AGATGGACTTTTTACGGAGCCGTCAAGAATGAAGAACAGGAGATCACTGACAAGGGAGCTCTGAGCGCGAATTTACCCCTTTGTTGAATTAAAATCTGGATTGATTTATTGCAGGCCTTTCAATATCTCAGAAAGTCTGCCTCTTTCTGATGTCAACATTTTTGCAACAACGGGGTTAAGATTTTTCGTTATGGAATTTCCTGGGTTACTGGAGAAAACCGTTGTCCCTGAGCGTAATACCATCCTTCAAACTGCAGCACCAAAAGTAGCGCTTAAGCGCTACTTTGCAGTGAAGCGAACTTTAGAATGGTCGAAAAAATATTTTGAGCAGGGAAGAGCGGCTTTTTCAGGGATCTCATTATGGGAATCGGCGAAGCACGTATGAGGTGGAAAGAGGGGCAGGCAATTTAGGGCGGTCCCGGAGGAACTATTCCAAAATGGTGTTGAGCTTTTCCATGACCAGATCTTGAATTTTCCTCAAGCTCTCTTGGCTGGAGGCCTCGAATCTCAGGACCAGGACCGGTTGTGTATTCGATGCACGAACCAGCCCCCAGCCATCTGGGAAGAGAACCCTTGCGCCGTCAATATCGATAACTCGATACTCCCTTTTGAACTCCTCGGCCAGTTGCATGACAATGTGGAATTTCTTGTCATCTGGGCATTCCATTCTGATTTCGGGGGTATTCACCATTTTGGGTATGTCCGATAGAAGGTCCGAAAGGCTTTCCCTCGTATTGGAGAGGATCTCAAGCAATCGTGCCCCCGCATAAATAGCATCGTCATATCCGAAATAACGATCAGCGAAGAAGAGGTGTCCGCTCATCTCCCCCGCCAACAATGCCCTTTCCTCCTTCATCTTGGCCTTGATGAGGGAATGGCCCACTTTCCACATGACGGGATTTCCTCCATTTTTCGCGATATCATCGAAGAGGGTTTGGGAACACTTGACCTCAGCGATAAAGGTGGCGCCGGGGAATTCCTTCAAAATCGAGCGGGAAAAGATGACCATCAATTGATCTCCCCATATGATGGTTCCAGATTCATCGACCACTCCTATACGGTCGACATCTCCATCAAAAGCGATCCCCAGATCTGCCCTCTCGAGGGCCACCCTCTCGATGAGGGACTTCATATTTTCGGGGACCGTCGGATCGGGATGGTGGTTCGGAAAATGGCCGTCCGGCTCGCAAAAAAGGGGTGTGACCTCGAATCCCATTTCCCGATAGAGGGGAACGGCGATTACCCCCCCCATTCCGTTTCCGGCATCGACCACTACCCTTCGCTTTACATTGCCCGGGGAAAAATGATTCAGCAGGTAGTCCTTATAGCCGGAGTCGATGTCCCTTTCCTCGATATTACCCTTTCCTTTGATGAACTCCCCCAATTCCATAATGTGGCGGATCTTCTGGATTTCCTCTCCATAAATGGTTGAGGTGCCCAGGCAGACCTTAAACCCGTTGTTATCGGGTGGATTATGGCTTCCCGTGATCTGAATGCCACCCTCCATATTCAGGTTGAAGAGGGCAAAGTAGAGCAGAGGGGTGGGAACGACTCCTACGTCGATCACATGACATCCCGTTTCCGTAATCCCATCCAGGAATCTGTTGCGGAACGAGGGAGAGCTCAGACGGCAATCGCGTCCGAGGGCTATTTTCCTTACCCCGTTGCTGGCAAAATAGGTTCCACAGCCCTTTCCCAAAAGATAGACGAAATCCTCGGTCAAGTCTCGATTGACGATCCCCCTGATGTCATATTCCCGAAATACGTTCGGATTGATTTCCATCCCTTACACCCTGTCCTTTAAACCCTGCCGTTTGATAGCTTCCGCGATGGCCCTGACCTCTTGGGATCGATTTAGGTCACCCACCAGCACGGCATCAGGGGTATTGACCACCAGCATTTGGTTTGCCCCGAAGATCGCAACGAACTTTTCTGATCGATTGATGATGAAGCTGTCGCGACTGTCAATAATGGTTGCCAATCCCTCGACGATATTGCCACTGGTATCCCTTTGATCGTCTTTCATTTCGAAGAGGGCCTGCCAACTCCCCACATCGCTCCAGCCAAAATTTCCCGGAATGGTATAAACGGGCTCCCTTGTACTTTCCATAATCCCATAATCGATGGATATACTCTCCAGGTCGGCATAGACCCTTTCCAGCCTTGGCAGGTACCGGTCTCCGTCTAATATTCTCTCGATTTCCGCGAGTCCTTGGTAGAGTTTGGGAAGATATTTCCCTATCTCTTTGAGGATGACATCCGCTTGAAAGATAAAAATTCCAGAATTCCAGAGGTAATTTCCCTCCTTAATGTAAAGGAGGGCCCTTTTCTCATCGGGCTTTTCCACGAAACGGTCTACCTCGAATACCTCCTGTTCCCTGATGGAATCGCATCTCCTTCCCTGCTTTATATACCCATAGCCCGTCTCCGGCTTTGTCGGGGGTATTCCGATGGTGACCATTCCCCCCCCTTGAGACAGCTCGATACAGGCTCGCAATGTGGTTCTGAAAAGCTCTTCATCTCCAATGAAATGGTCCGCTGGCAGCACGGCCATGGGGATATTTCCCCACCTTTTTTTTATATGGATGGCGGCTAATCCGATACAGGGGGCCGTATTTCTTCCATAGGGTTCCTCGAGGATTTGAATGCGGCGGTCCTCGAAAATCTCCCCTGTCAATTCCCGGTGAGCCTGATTTATCACCAGGTACACCCGTTCTTCATTCGCTAAAGGAGCGATTCTCAAAAAGGTCTCCTCGATCAACGGATGCTCGCCGAGGATATTCAAAAACTGCTTAGGTTTTGTTTCCCTGCTCAAGGGCCAGAATCGGGTTCCCGATCCCCCACCCATAATGACGAAAGCCCAATGATTGGCGCTCATTTCCCGTTTACCCATTTTTCGAGTACAGAGATCAGGTGTTAGGCCCTGTATTGGGAAGCCCTATTCACACCATATTGCATGGGTACAAAACTGTCAAGGAGAACTTATTATGGATCAGTGAAGGACTTAAAGGGAAATGTTGTGAATATGCCTTGACATTCCCAAACCCAAGTTTTATTATCGTCTGGTCTCAATTTCTCCTCCTTTAGATATCCATATAGCGGTTTTGGTCGAAGATGAAGGAAACCCTGGGCAGATATAAGATCATTAAGGAAATCGGTCGGGGGGCCATGGGGGTTGTCTACCAGGGGTACGATCCCAGGATCGATCGGATCGTGGCCTTAAAGACGATCCGTAAAGATCGTTTGGCGGAATCGAGGGATGTGGAAGACCTGGTTATGCGTTTTCAGAAGGAAGTCCGGGCTACGGGGAAGCTGGTCCACCCGAATATCATCACCATTTACGATACGGGGGAAGATGAAGAGACGGCCTATATCGCCATTGAGTATATCGAAGGGGATACCCTGGAGGATTTGATTCAAAAGGGCATTCGCTTCCCCATGGAGAAGATCATCGACATCATCGACCAGATATGCGACGGATTGGAGTACACCCATCGGCAGGGGATTGTCCACAGGGATCTTAAACCTTCGAATATCATGCTGCTCAAGGGAGAGAGGGTCAAGATTACCGATTTCGGGATCTCCAAGGCCGTTGGGGCCTCATCATCTTCAATTACCCAGGGCGGAATCTTCCTGGGTACCCCCAGCTATATGTCCCCTGAGCAGATTGCGGGAAGGAAGATCGACGGCCGGTCCGATCTGTTTTCCCTGGGGATTATCCTCTATCAGCTTCTGACCGGGGAAAAGCCCTTTTTTGCGAATACCATTTCCACTCTCATGTACAATATCGTCAATAAGGACCCGATCCCTCCCAGCCAGATCGATTCCAGCATCCCTTTCCATTATGATGAGGTTATCGCCAAGGCCCTGGCAAAGGATCTGGATAAGCGATATCAAACGGCGAAGGATTTCGTCGAGGACTTGAAGAGGGCCTATCGGGGTGAGCGCTTGATGGATGCGTCGAGCATCGAACCCACCATGACCGTCGCGCAAGGAATTTTAAAGGAGATATACCCAAAGCGGAATAGGTTCGGGCTCCTAGCCGGATTCGCGGTTACCCTTTTGGTATTGTTGGTCTTGGGGGGGTATTACTGGATGCACCATAGAATGCCAAGGCCCCCGGAAGGAGAGCGGGTTTCGGAAGTAAGGGTGGAGGAGAGGGTAGCTACACCGGTTGAGAAAGAGCCCGTTAAGCCGATTCTTTCACCCGCAGAGGAGGGGGAAAAGGCCGAAATGGTGAGGGCGGTCGGAAGCATCGTGGTCAAGTCCGATCCCCCTGGTGCATTGGTCTTTCTCGATGGCACGAGGCATGATGGTTTCACACCCACTGTAATCAAAGAGGTTACGGCTGGGGAGAAGTACAAGATACGGGTGGAGAAGGAGGGGTTTAGGGCTTGGTCGGAGATTGTGGAGCCGGAGCCCGACAAATCCCTGAGCGTACAAGCTTCATTGACAAAAGTTGTGCCTAAGCCGTCCCTATCTGGGGAGATTCGAATCTCTTCAGCCCCACCAGGGGCCAAGGTCTACTTGAATGACCAAGACATGGGTCGGAATACGCCGACTCGCCTCTCGGGCCTTTCGCCGGGTAAACATAAGTTGAAGTTGAAAAAGGAGGGATATAAGGTTTGGGAGGATGAGGTGATTGTGAGGGCTTCCGAACCATTGGATCTTTCAGGGGTGAAGTTACAAGAGGCCTTTGGGGAGCTAAACCTCCATGTTTCCCCTTGGGCAGATGTTTACTATAAGGGGGAGAAGCTGGGGACTACTCCCCTGGCAAATATCCGATTTCAGGAGGGCTTCCACAAGCTCGTCCTGAAGAATCCCCTTCTGAACATTGAGAAAGAGGTGACTGTCAAAATCGTAGCGAATGAACTCACGAAAAAGAGCGTAGATATTATGGAAGGAATAAAGGGGAAGCTGAAGATCAAAGTTACCCCGTGGGCCCATGTGTACGTCGATGGAAAACCCATGGGCACGACGCCCTTAAAACCCCTTGAGCTAACGGCGGGGGAACATATCGTTCAGGTGAAGAACGACAAGCTCGGAAAGCAACGGTCCTCCAGGGTAGTCATAAAGCCCAATGAAGTCCATTCCATGGAGGTTAATTTTCTAAAGTAGGAGTAACCCCGTTATTTGGTCCTCACCAAATCCCCAACCTGGATAGTCACTCGACCCGGGTTTAGAATCCTTGCCTTGGAAACCCCCTCCTCGATTTGCTCAAAGACGATCTTCCCCAGGTAGATCTCATTGGTAATGACTTCCTTTGTGCGGGGTATGACGATCTGGAACGTTTTTCCAATGACCAAGCCCTTAAAACCTGGCCTTATCCCGTTTTCGCTCCCGAGGTTAACCGTCACATAATTCTTCGAGACCTGGATGATATTGCCCTCGCATTTGATGAAGTTCTTCTCTATCTCCCCGACAATCCTATTGATATCCCGATCGCCAATGGCCAACATCGGTTTATCCGTATAGGGAATCTCGAAGTCCTTGGAAAAGAGGATGTTTCCTCCTTCTGGGTAGACTAGCTTAAGGTGGCAGAACAATGCCTTGCCCATCAAGTTTACATTGATGATTGAACCAATGAGGACGGAATCGACCCCGAGGGGATACTCGCTCTCTTTCTCCGTGGTCTTCCTTTCGACCAGGGTAAACCGGTTATTCCTGAATATGGTCTCGCTGATCCGAGACGATAGGAGCTGCGGGATCTTTCGGATCTCTTCGTGTCCTGTCTTATCCACGAATGTGGAAACATAGATGCTCATGGAGACGGACCTGGGAAAATACTCCTTTCTGGGAGGGATAGGAGGCTTTATGGGGGGGGTCCCATCCGGTTTTTGTGGCCGTTTGAGTTGCCTAATGGCCCATTGAACGGAGATGGGATCGGTAGCTCTCTCCTTGGCCAGTTCAAATTCCACCTTTGCCCTCTTGGTGATTTCGCCCTTCCCGGAAGCGTATATATAGCCCAAAAGAAGATGGTAGTAGGAATCGTCTCTTTCCGAGCGGATATATTCCCTCAGATTGTTCAGCGCGGAGTCCCAATCCTTTTCCAAGGTATCTGCCACGGCCAAATAGTAATACGCTTCATAAAGGGATTTTCTCAAGCTGATGGCCTTGATGAATCTATCTTTTGCCCGCCCAAGCAATCCCTTCCTCTTGGATAGATAGGGGTCGATGGAAGCCCAAAGGTAGAGAAATCCAAGGCTTGTGTTGCCGTAGATGAATTTCTCATCTTCGAGAAGTGCCCTTTCATAGAGCTCTCTCGCGCGGTCGAAATAGATATCCTTGAAGAGCTTCTGCTCCTTTCCCGTTTTCAATAATTCGTTGCGATATCGATCCGCGGCCATTACCTTCTCAAAGGGGCCCTTGTCGTATTTCACCTCGAATTCCTTGGCCGGAGGGGGTGCCTTTCTGGCAAGAGTCATTTTAGGTGCTATGAGCAAGGATAAGGAGATAAGCAAGATAATTATTCCCTTTTTCATGACGCTCCCCCTCCCTTTGGTTGACTTGTTTTAAATTTGGTTAACAGAATCGCGGAAGTATGTCAAGGATAGCGCGGGTTAGATTTTCTATGGACAGGGAAGGGACCTTTATGGTAAAAGGGCATACACAGATGAAAGGGGGAATCTAACGGTGAAGGGGAGCTATTGTAGGGGGATTTTTTTGAGGATTAGCATTATTGTTTCAACGGCCCTCATGCTTTTCTTCGCAGGGGTGGCAAGGGCCGAATTGGGGGATGATCTTCTCTCACAGGGTTTGAAGGCCTATGAGAATGGGGAGTATCAACTCTCCATTGATAAACTATTGAAGGCTATTCCCTTGTTGAAGGAGGACAAAAAAAGGATTGAGGCTTTCAAGACGATGGCCTTCGCCTATATGGCTTTTCCCAAAAAGGAGGAGGCGAGGCAACAATTTTGCGAAATCCTCAAACTTGATCCCGCCTTTGAGCTGGATTCCATTATGACTTCCCCGAAAATCCTGGCGGTGTTTCAGGAAGCTAAGGAGAAATATTGGCCTTTTGGAGAAATTGATGTTCAAGCCAGTTCTGGTGATCGGAAGACCATCTCCAGGGCCAAGGTCTACCTAAACGGGAAGTTAATCGGCGAAACACCCTTGCAGAGGAGGGATATATTGCCGGGGGAATATGAGCTCGAGGTTTATAAGGATGGATTTCGATCTTTTAAGACTAGGGTTTCCGTTGAGGAGAGGGTCGTCCTGGAGGTAAAGAGCACCCTCATCGAGATAAGGATGCCGACCATCACCTCCATTGGGCACGATGTCACTGCCCCTTTGTTCACGGGGGATAAGATGGAGGTGATATTGAGGGGGGATTTGGGAAAGGAGGCTACGTTCGATCTGGGTAATGTTAAAAGGGGCTTGCCGATGAAGGAGGTTTCTCCGGGGAAGTACGTGGGTGTCTATCAGGTCGGCGAAAAAGATCAATTCTCCAACCTGGCCGTCGTTGGACACCTAGAAGGCCAGTACGGGGTTCGGGCCTCCATGAAGGCCAAGAGGGCAATTTCCACCACCGTGCTTTCCCGATCACAGTTCCTTTTTCGGCGCGGAAAGGCCAGCATGGAGCAAGGGGAATATGACTTGGCCATCGATAGCCTTTCAAAAGCACTATACGAGGATCCGAATTTTATAGATGCTCACATCCTTTTGGCCAAGGCGTATAATAGGAAGAAGGGGGCCTATCTGGAGTCCGTCAAATACCTGAAAAAAGCCATAGAACTGGACGACGATAACCTCGAGGCCTTGAATTTTCTTGCACAAATTTATATCGAAAATGGAAAATACGAGGATGCTTTGCCCGTGGTCAAAAAGATCCTGGGAATCGTTCCCAATAGTGCTTTTGCCTATGGCTACATGGGGGAGATTTTATACTCCAAAGGTAAGCACGGAGAGGCCATCGAGGCTTTGAGGAAATCACTGCAGCTGGATTCGGGGAACCCAAGGGCTTATTTTCTCCTGGGTAAGGTTTTTGGGCGGTGCGACAGATTGGCCGATGCCGTTTTGGAATACGAAACGGCGGTGGAACTTTCCCCTACGACGTACGAATATCGGAACGCCCTGGCGGCCTGCTGCAGGGCCCTTGAACAGGAGATGTCCGCTTTTCGACAGTGGGCGATATGTCTGGAATTGGGTGATTTGACGGAATTGGAGCGAAGGAAGGTGAAGCGGAGGCTCTCCGAGCTGAGGAGGTGATTACTTTGGCGCGGTAGCGGCCGATACTACTTGGGAAAATGGGCTTTCCAGGCCATCTTCGTTCACAGCGGTTATCTTGTACTTATAGGTTTTTCCATCCCTGAGGTTTTCATCCGTGTAGGAGATCCCCTGAGTGGAGCCGATTTTCTTAAACCTAAAGACTATTTTCCTGTAGATGTGATATCGGGTAACATCGGCTTCGGGGTTGGTCTCCCAGGAAATGATGACCTTGCCCTTACCCCCTTTGGCCTTGATCCCTTTGGGGCTCGAGGGGACGGCCTTGGTTATGGTCGAAGCCGCCTTGGATTTCTGGCTCTCCTTCCCCGAGGGATAATAGGCCGTTATCCTGTAAAAATATTGCATGGCATCAGTCAGAGGGTTTTCGCGGCTTTCCTTATCGACGTAATGAGTTTTATCCCTGCCTTTCACCGAGGCTACCAGCCTGTAATCCCGATCGAGGTATTGAGATCGATATATCTTGTAGCCAGCTACTTCCAAGTCAGGGCTCTTTTCCCACGTTAACCGAATGTCACGGGTCTTCCCACGCGTGGCCGAAAGGCCGGTGGGGGCGGTTGGCGCTACACCTAAGCTTGCTTCGACGGCCTCCGAGAATGGGCTTGTGAACCCTTTTTTCGTAAGAACCTGATAGCGGTAGAAATAGGTCCAATCTGCTTGGATATCACGATCTTTGAAGGATAGGGAAGCCCTTCTTCTCTGTCTCAACCGCTTAATTACTTTGTACGGTCCGGATTCAGATGTGCTCCGACTCATAATATATTCTTTTATCTCCGTCTCCCAGTATCTGGGAACATTAAGCGTGATGTGACGGCGTCCACAGGAAGCTTGCGGGGGTTGGAGTTTAATGCCCCAGGCTATCGTCCCCTCCTCGGATTGCCATCGATGTATTAAAGTCCGGACGATGGATTCAATGCTCCTCATTGCGATGCTTTGCATCTCTTTTGGTTTTCCTTTAGCGGAACAGCCCATGCTCCACACAGTATCCCCTTCCGGGATCCGAATCATCCGAAGGTTTAAGCCAAATCGAGCCCTTTCTCCCATCGTGCCATACTCGGACAGGGAACCCATAATCACCCCATCAACACCAAGGGATTTGCCAATCTCCAAGGCCTGGGGGTAATGGTGGATTTTCGTCCAATCTAACCCTCTTTTCTCAACAAGGTCCTTGAGGTCTCGAGCTGGAAGGATGTCATATTTCTGCACCGTTTTGAGTTTCGCCACCAACAGATCCGTTATCCTGGGCGCATGTTTTAGCCCTTCCCCCTCCGAGTGGATGGGCAGGACCACCACCTTCCTTATCTCCTCCGAGCCCACCTTCGGGTTAAAGAAGGGGTTCTTGATATTCTTCTCCCTCGGGTGCCTTTCGATTTGACCCTGGGAGATTGAGAAGGAAAAGGATAGGATCAACGGAATGAGTAGCATAAGCCTATTCAATAATCCCATAATAACGAATATCCCCCCCTATTTTTTACCGATTACCCGGTAAAAGCGGACCTCGCTGATTCCCCTTTTCACCTTCTTCTTGCCCGCTTCTTCTAACGAGAAGAGCTTTTTCACCTGCCGAAAGGTCTGCTCCCCGATCAGTATTTCGTTGGGTTCGGCTATTGATTGCAAATAAGAAGCGACATTGACGACATCTCCCAGGACGGTATACTCTAATCTTTTTGGGGATCCGATATAGCCGGCCACTGCATTCCCGCTGTTTATCCCTATGCGGACATCGAATCGGTGCTTTTCTTCCTTCCGGTTCATCAACCTTTTCAATTCCCGTCGCATTTTCAATGCCGCCAAAACCGCCTTTTCCGCGTCATTTCCGTGGGAGTAAGGGGCACCGAAGGTGGCCATGATGGCATCTCCGATATACTTGTCCAGCGTTCCGTCGTATTCGAACACGATATCGGTCATGATGCTGAAGTACTCGTTCAGAAGTGAGGCGACATCCGGGGCATTCAGCCTTTCTGCCAAAAGGGTAAAATTCTGGATATCGATGAAGAGGACCGTGGCCACCTTCTCCTCGACCTTTAGGGACAAAGTCCCCCCCTCGGCGCTTTCCTGCATGATGGTGTTGACTACGTCGGGTGAGTGGAAGCGCTCGAGATTGCTCCTGATCTGCATCTCCCTTAGGATTTTCTCATTCAGCCTTGCCTGTTCAATGCCGATGGCGGCGTGGTTCGCAATAGTCATCAGGAGCTCCAGGTCATTTTCCGTGAATTGGTCTGTCCGCCTGTAGCTATCGAGATGGATGATGCCGATGATATCCCTCCCCCTCCAGAGGGGGACACACATGGCTGATCGAATCCCGTGGAGATATATACTCTGCCCCTGACTAAACCGGGGGTCCACCATGGCATCGGATGTCAGAATGGCAACCCTATCCTGTACGACCCTGTTGACGATGGTTCGACTGATGGTGATTTTTTCATCACCCTTTGAAGCCGAATCCCTATATTTAATGGCCTTGGGGATCAAGTTCTCCCCCTCATCGATCAGCATTAAGAACCCACGGTCTGCATCAATGGACTTGAAGATGAGCTCGATGATGGCGTCCAATAGTTCCCTCAAGGAGATCGAGGAGATCAGTTTTTCGCTCAACTGGTAAAGCGTGATGAGATTCCGATTATTCCTTTCCAATTGTTCAATCCGCTGATCCTTTCGGCGAAGGTGTTGCGTCCCCCTTCCCAGAAGCCCTGTTATTGCCAAATCCTCAATGGGCCTGATGATGGTTGCCCGTGAGTCCAAAGGGGAATCATCCCCCGAGAAGTGAATATCCTCGTCGATGGTTTCCTGGTAAAGGATGAGGATTTCCCCTATAAGGATTTCATCACCGTCTCGTAACAGTGTCTTCCTAATTTGATTCCCATTGACGAAGGTCCCATTATGGCTGCCGAGATCTACTATGGCGAGGCCCTCCTTCGCCCTCACGATCTGGGCGTGTTCGCGGGAAACGATTTTGGATTCCAGGACCAAGTCATTCTTCCGGTCCCTTCCGATTTTAAAAGGGATCTTACTAATGGGGCAGGTTTTCCCTTCTTCCTTTATGTTTTTAAAGAAGAGTTTGGGCATGGCAATCGGAGGTTTTCGCCGATTCTATCGGATTATCATCCGTTTTTAGCACAACACCTCGAGAAGATCGAACTTTAATTTAGGGGTTACACATCGGTGAAGGAAAATACTACTTTTGGGCCATCACAACAGCTTAAATTGAACCTTTTCCAACTCTTCAATTGCTTCATCGTAGCGGCCCTGGTCGAACAGAGAACGAACCCTGTTCAGGTGGTTCGAAAAGTACTGGCCAGCGGAATCCAAAGATTTTTCGATATCCTCCTTGAAAGTCTTAGGGTTCAATTTAATATTTCGAATGGCCTGGGTTATCTCCATATCGAAGTTTTCAGCTCTTGGCTCATGTCTCTCCCCCCTGGCGGAGTCAAAACCATTTTAAAGATTGATCATCTTTTCTGGAATAAGTCCCCTGAGATGGGGAAAGGGATCTCTCATATGGGGAAAATGCATAGCCAAAGCGAATTGATCCGGGAAATCTTTACAAAGGGTCAATTCAACGTAGTTAATCCCTCCGGCGATGTCGTTTGCTTCCCTTCTCTTTTCCCTGTCGAGGAGGGCGATGCGAGCGCCGTCCCCAGCCGCATTTCCCACGGCAGTAATTGCTTGGATCTCACAGTCCGGAAACAGGCCTAAGACCATGGCCTTTTCGGGATCGATGTAGTTTCCGAATGCCCCCGCAAGGATGACCCGATTGATCTCTTTAAATCCCAGAATCTCCATCATCACCTTGATCCCTGCATAGAGAGCTCCCTTTGCCAACTGGACTTGCCTGATATCGTCGGAGGTAATGGTTATATCCCGGCCAATGGCCGTTTCCCTGGCCTCGGCGATTACAAATTCATACCCTTTCTCAGCCTTTTTTATGCGGCTTGATGGAATGGTCCCCAGAAGCCTTCCGCTCTTATCTACGATGCCGGTCTTAAACATCTCCGCCACCGTATCAATGATACCGGAACCACAGATGCCCCGCGCCCCAATCTCATCGGGTTTGCACTGCTCGCTCCATTGATCAGCCCCTATCACCTTGAAACTGACCTCGTAGTCCTCGGGGTTTATCCGAACCCTCTCGATGGCTCCGGGGGCGGCGCGCATTCCGAATGTTATGTGGGCCCCTTCAAATGCTGGCCCCGTAGCGCAAGAGGCAGAGTGGAGGCCTTCTTTGTTCCCTATCACTAATTCCCCGTTGGTTCCGATGTCTATGATCAGGGTTTTCTCATCCGCATGATGGGGCTGCTGGGCCAATATGACTCCCACATTATCGGCCCCCACAAAACCCGCCTCGATGGGGAGGACGTGGACATTCCCACAGGGATGGATTTTAAGGCCCAGATCCCTGGCCTTAACGTCCATTGACCCTTGAAGCGTGGGGCAAAATGGGGCCTTTCCCAAGAATTCCGGGTTGATCTCGAGGAAGAAGTGATGCATGGCCGTATTCCCGACGATGCTCATTTCATAGACTTCCTCTGGGGAGGCACTAATCTGTCGCGTTGTGTTAACGATCATTTGGTTGATGGATTGAATGATCTGCTCGTGCATTTTCTTCAAACCCTCGCCTGGATGGCTTGTGGTATAGGTGATTCTGGCCATGATATCCTCCCCGAATGAGATCTGGGGATTCATCAGGGAGTCCATGGCCAAGACCTCCCCGCTCATGAGGTCACAGAGGTAGCCGGCTAGAGTGGTCGTTCCGATATCGATGGCGATACCGTAGAGGGATTTGAAATCTCCCGGTCTGATGTCGATAATCTCTTTGTCCATCCAGATGACGACGTTTACCTTCCACTGGGCGGCCCTGAGGGTATCTCCTAACGGTATTAATGTGGGATAATCAACGCCTAGGCCTTTTAGGCCATACCGCTTTTCCAACTCGAACTTTACCCTTTCCAGGTCGGCCTTAGGGTCCGAGAGGGATGGGGGCGCTATCTGAAGATCATAACCCTTGACCGCTGGGTTGATCTCGATTCCCATATCCCTCGGTGCCTTACAGATAACCTGTTTTTCCCCCCGGCTTTCCTCGGGAACGTAGATTACCGCATCGCCCTGAAGTCGAGCCTCGCAGGCCAGCCTATACCCAAGGCGTTCATCCTCGATATTGATGAATTTCCCTTCCTCGGAGGTGAACGGGGAGAGGTTGTTTTTCTCCGAATGAATCCCGTCCTTTGGGAACGAGCCCTCCTCTATTCTGACCCGACATTTCCCACAGCTTTGCCTCCCCCCGCAGAGGGATTCGATATCCACTCCCAGATCCCGGGCGGCTTGGAGCAGATTTTTTCCTTGATCCACATATCCCCTTCTCCCGGAGGGCTGGAAGACGACCTTATACCTCATGGAAGATACTCCCGTTGATAGAGCTGTCTATGGAAGGGATATACAAAATTGGAGGAGTTTTGTCAAAAGTTCCCGGGGAATTTCCCAAGATTTCCTAAAAATGGGGTGACGTAATTGAATAAGAAATCAGGGAAGAAGAAGCTTTTCCCTGCTCAAAATATTTTTTCAACCATGGTAAAGTTCCCTTCACTGCAAACCTAAACTCGCCCTCCGGGCTCAGACATTGGATTTGCGACCGTTTCGCTTCACTAAGAATGGTTACCGAGAAAATCGAACTTCGGGGCTTCACTCCAGCTAGAATATTGGAATAATGGAATAATGGAATGATGGGTTGACAGGAAGAAAAAAATAAATCTGTTCTTTCCGCTTTTGATACGCACAATTCCACTATTCCAACATTCCATCATTCCATGTGGATAGCACAAATCGATCGTGACAAAAAAACCTATGATTTTAATATATTGTGGAAATTCCGAGAGGTTTAATTAGCGCTCAGAGCTCCTTCTTCCAGTTTTTCAGGGATTTCGATAAAAGGGCTTGACAAACCATAATAGGTCTGATAAAAAGACAACATATGTTGACCAAAGAAACCAAAAAGAAGTTGACGGCCCGGCAGCGCCAGGTCTTATCCTTTCTTATTCGATTTCTCAACAAGAGGGGGTATCCTCCTACCGTGAGGGAAATCGCACGCCATTTGGGATTGAAGGGACCCAAGAGCCCAAAGAAGAGGTTGGATGCCTTAGTGGAGAAGGGATATATCCGAAGGAGGTCTGGAAAATCCCGGGCCATTGAGGTGATGGGGATTTCTCCTTCCCCGTCCCACCGGCTGGTCCCCCTCGTGGGGAAAGTGCGGGCCGGGGACCCCTCCTTGGCTTTTGAGGACTTCGAGGGAGAGATTGCCCTCGATCGATCTTTGGCCGGGGATGATGAGACCTTTTTCCTGAGGGTAAAGGGGGATAGCATGATCGGGGACCACATCAGGGATGGGGACTTGGCCTTGGTCCACCCTCAATCCGTGGTTGAGGACGGGGAGATTGCTGTGGTCTTGATCGATGATGAGGCAACCGTGAAAAGGGTCTATAAAGAGGGAGATGGTCTCCGGCTCCAGGCCGCCAATCCCACCATGGAACCCATTATCGTTGGAAGGGGAGAGGGGAGGGTAACCATCGTGGGCAAAGTCGTCGGAATATTCAGGAAAGTGATGTGAAAGGGGGAATGGGGATCCATCCGTGTTGCGGAAATTGAAGCTGAGAGATGAAAGCCGGGTCATCCTCCACGTCGATATGGATGCCTTCTTCGCCTCGGTGGAACAACGGCGCAACAACGGACTGAGGGGAAAACCGGTGGTGGTGTGTGGGAAGCCCCCCAGGACTGTTGTGGCCTCGGCTTCATACGAGGCCCGGGCCTTTGGGGTCCACGCAAAGATGTCCATTGTTGAAGCCCGGAGGAGGTGTCCTGAACTTCGGTGTGTGGAGGGGGATTTACGACGATATATTACCGCCTTCCTCAGGGTGATGGGGATCCTGAGGGGGTATTCTCCCCATATTGAGGTTGCCTCCATCGATGAGGCTTTTCTCGATATGACCCATTGCCGTTTGCTTTTCCCCTCCCCGAGGGGGGCCGCTGAGGCCATGAAGAAACGGATTTTCGCTGAGTTGGGATTGACCTGTTCGGTAGGGATTGGCCCAAACAAATTGGTTGCCAAGTTGGCCAGTTCCCAGGGGAAGCCAGACGGGTTGATGGTCGTCTCTGCCCCAGAGGTTCCCCATTTTCTGGATAATCTCCCCATAGGTCAGTTGTGGGGCATAGGCTCCAAAAGGGAAGAGGCTCTTCGCTCCCTGGGGATTGAGTCCTGTGGGGATTTAGGGAGGTTTCCGGCCAACCTTCTCAAGGAGAGGTTTGGCTATTTGGGGGAGAGGCTTCACCAGATGGGATTGGGGGTCGATGAAATCCCTGTAATTCCCCTTGGCCAGGAGCCCGATCCCAAATCCTTCGGGCATTTCGTCACGTTGCCCGAGGATACCGATGATTCGAGGGTCATCTCGGGTTTCCTCCTCAGGCTCTCCGAACAGGTGGGAAGGAGGTTGAGGAGGAATTGTTTCCAGGGAAGAAGGGTTGCCCTGACGGTTCGTTTTTCGGATTTTTTGGCCGTAACCCGGCAAAAGGCCGCCGGTGACCCGCTCATGAGCGGAAAGGAGATCTATCGGCTTGCCTTGAAGATCTGGGATGCCATAGGAGATAAGAGGCCCGTGAGGCTTTTGGGGGTTACGGTCTCCAAGCTCCAAAGGGTTTCCAACCAGTTTCCCCTCTTTTCACGGTCAAACAAATCTGCGGCCTTACGGGAAGCAGTCGACCGGGTGAATGACAAATATGGGGATTTTACCCTTACCTGGGGATCCCTTCATCTATCCCCCAGGTGAGGCCAGGAAGCTCCAGCCAGGATTTCCTTGACAATCCCCCTCCGTTGCTTTAGTTTTTATGGGGCTTTCCTGGGGACGAGGTTTCTGTGATCAAGATAGGGACGAGTGGTTTTTCCTTTCCGGATTGGAAGGGAACAGTATACCCTCAGGGGATCAAGGACCGAGACATGCTTTCCTATTACGAAAGGGAGCTTGGTTTCAAGGCATTGGAGGTCAATTTTACCTATTACACCCTTCCCTCCCAGAATAGCTTTATCGGGATGTCCAAGAAGACCTCTGAAGGCTTTGAGTTTGTGGTTAAGTGCTTTAAGGGGATGACCCACGAAATCCGAGACAAGGGAACCAAGAGGATAATTGACAACAGGGAGATTTTCGATAAATTTGTCTATTCCCTCCAACCCCTGGTCCTGGAGGGGAAGTTGGGGTGTGTTTTGGCCCAGTTTCCCTATTCCTTCTTTCCCAATGGCGAGAGCTTCGCATATCTCCGCTCTTTCAAGGAACGATTAGGCGAGATCCCCCTGGTGGTGGAGTTCAGGAATATCTATTGGCTGAAGGATTCGACTTTTTCCTTCCTGGGGGATATAGGTGTCGGTTATTGCGTCGTTGATGAGCCCAAATTGCCCAAACTGATGCCGTTTATTCCGAGGGCTACATCGGACTTTGGGTATTTCCGGCTTCATGGGAGAAATCAGAATTGGTTTAACGTACCGACCTCGGTTCGTTACGATTATCTCTATAGCGAAGAGGAACTTAGGTCATTCGTTCAACCCATAAGGGAGGTTGAGGCTCGGACGGGAAATACCTTGATCTTCTTCAATAATTGTCACGGTGGATCCGCTGCGAGGAATGCCTTAGAGTTGTTGAGAATGCTACCCTGAAGGGTGCTCGCATGCGGGTGGAGGGGTATGTCTTGGAGGGGATTGATTTCGAGAAATCCGGCGGTTTTGTTCCCGTCATCGTTCAGGACTACGGGAGCGGCGACGTACTCATGCTGGCTTATATGAATCGGGAGGCCTGGGAAAAAACCAAAGAGACGGGAAAAGCTTGGTACTGGAGCCGTTCCCGGAATCTATTATGGATGAAAGGGGAGACCTCGGGTCACTATCAGGTTGTGAGGGAGATTTTTATCGATTGTGACGGGGATGCTCTTCTCCTGAAGGTGGAGCAGCGGGGAGGTGGGGCCTGTCATATGGGATATCGGAGCTGCTTTTACAGGATGGTTCGCCATGGCAAGGTGAAGGTAGTCGGCCAGAAGGTATTCGATCCAAGGGAGGTATACGAGAAGTGAGACGGCTAAAGGTGGGTATCCCTAAGGGGAGTTTGGAGAACAAAACCATCGAACTCTTTAGGAAGTCGGGATGGAAGATCGTGATAAACGACAGGAGCTATTTTCCATCCATCGACGACGAGGAGATCCAATGCACCGTGGTCAGGGCCCAAGA
Source organism: Pseudomonadota bacterium (assembly GCA_030672465.1). GTDB lineage: Bacteria > Desulfobacterota > BSN033 > WVXP01. The sequence continues at coordinate 17,477 of DAOVGJ010000257.1, forward strand.
AATTTCCAGGTTCGTGGAGATGGAAACCCTCGATTTGGGCCTAACGGGAAGGGATTGGATACTGGAAAATGATTCGGATGTGGTGGTGGTGAGGGACTTAGTCTATTCGAAGGTGAGCCAGAGGCCCGCGAGGTGGGTTCTGGTGGTTGCTGAGGATTCGCCGATAAGGCGACTGGCGGACCTGAGGGAAAAGAAGATCTTTACGGAGTTGACCAACTTCACGCGAAAGTTCTTCTCCGAACGAAATGTCCCCGTCCAAGTCGAATTTTCGTGGGGCGCTACAGAGGGAAAGGTTATCGAGGGGTTGGCAGACGCCATCGTTGAGGTGACGGAAACGGGAAGTACCATAAAGGCCAACGGGCTGCGGATCGTAGAGGAACTTTTGGAAACACACCCCCAATTGATCGCCAACAGAGAATCTTGGCAGGACCCATGGAAGAGGGAAAAGATCGAACAGATTTCACTTTTATTGGGGGGAGCGCTCCAGGCCGAGACAATGGTGGGATTGAAGATGAACGTTTCCAAAGAGGATTTAGAAAAGGTGGTGGA
>DAOVGJ010000165.1 GCA_030672465.1 Pseudomonadota bacterium
TGAAGGATGGGAGCGAATCAGCGCGGAATCCCTTCTTGAACGCTGTCAAGTGAAACCCAGCGCCTGCCCCCGTTGTTTCATGGCCTGTGGAAATGTAACCGAGATCAAAGAGGGAAGACATAAAGGGCTCAAGATCGAAGGCCCGGAATATGAGACAATCTATGCCTTTGGTGGCCTCTGCATGGTCCATGAGATCGAGGAGATTGCTTACCTCAATGATATCTGTGACCGGCTAGGCATGGATACCATCTCTGCCGGAAGCCTCTGTGCCTTTGCCATCGAAGCCTCGGAGATGGGAAGAATCGAGGAGAAGGTCGGCTGGGGGGAGGTGGATGAGATTGCTGAACTCCTTCACTCAATTGCTTCCAAAAAGGGAATCGGGGCGATCCTGGCTGAAGGGATTCGGCATGCAGCGAAGGTTTGGGATATGGAGGATGTGGCCATTCATGTGAAGGGGTTGGACCCCGCTGGTTACGATCCAAGAGTTCTGAAGGGCATGGGACTGGCCTATGCCACCTCGGATCGAGGAGCCTGTCACCTGAGGGCAACCTTCTATAAGGCGGAACTCTCCGGGATGATTGCTTCTGATCAGGTGGAGGGAAAGGCCAAACTCTTTCTCGAATTCGAAGATCGCTTCAACATCCACGATTCCCTTATTCTTTGTCGGTTCTATCGGGACCTTTACTGGGATTGGAATTTCCTTTCAACAATCGTCGAGGTGACCACGGGACTCACACTGGATGGAGCTGGATTGAGGGGAATTTCTTCCAACATTCAAAACGAGACTCGAAGGTTCAATCTCCGCGAGGGGATCACTTCGAAGGATGACACGCTTCCCAAGAGGTTCTTCGAAGAGCCTTTGGGTAAAGAAGGGAAGGTGGTCAGGCGCGAAGATTTAGAGAACATGCTCCAGGACTACTATTACCTGAGAGGATGGAGTTCTGAGGGTATACCAACATAGAACCGAGTTCGCTAACATTTCCCTCCGCTCAAGGGGTTTGCCAATGCTTCTAGAAATGCCTTCAGGTGTATCTACTGGAGGTCTTTAGTAGCCAGGTTTTTTTCCAGTACTCTTTACCATTCCATCAGAGGAACCCCAGAATTCCCTTCCTGCTTTAACATTGGTAAGGAAGTAAAATACCCCATTTCTCACGGAATGAAGACGAAAGGCAACGTACCCTGTAAAATAGGTGTGGAAGGATATCTGGCGTATCGATTGGAGTGGTCGTGGACTTGAGGGCTGAGGATGATGCAGACCTTGAAAAATGAAGGAGTAGCGACTATAATTAAATTGTTAAACAGGCGGTGAACCCATATATGAGGTCATTCTGAGATGGGAAAAGCATGGGATTCCGGATCTAAGATTCCCGACCAAAAGGAGCTGGAGAAGGAATTAAACGAATATCTGGGCAAGAAGTATGGCGATCGAATTAGGTTGGTCGTACCAATGCTCTTCCCAAAGGCCGGGACCGGCGACGCGGGAGGTAAAAGGAAAAGGGAGTCCAAAGAATCGGGGAAAACCCGCTTCGATATGAAGCCTGAGGAACTGGAGGCCTATCTTAACGAATATGTCATCAGGCAGGATGAAGGTAAGGCGGTGTTGGCCACAAAAATCTGTACCCATTTCAGTCGCATCAATTTTTTGGAAAAGTTCAAGAAGTCCAGCCGTTTTGAAGGGGTGGGGAATATAAAGAACAACATCATCATGATCGGGCCCACGGGGGTTGGGAAAACCTATTTGATCAAATTGATCGCCAAAAGGATTGGGGTTCCCTTTGTGAAGGGGGACGCGACAAAATTCAGCGAGACCGGCTATGTTGGAGGAGATGTTGAGGACTTGGTGAGAGATCTGGTATACGAAGCCAAGGGTGATATCGAGTGGGCTCAATACGGGATCATTTATATTGACGAAATCGATAAGATCGCATCCAGCATCAACCTCATTGGCCCCGATGTGTCGAGGACCGGCGTCCAGAGGGCCCTTCTCAAACCAATGGAGGAGACGGAGGTCGACCTGAAGGTTCCCCACGACCCCATCTCCCAATTGGAAGCCATTGAACAATACCGGAAGACGGGGAAGAAGGAGAAGAAGGTCGTCAATACCAAGAACATCCTTTTCATCGTTAGCGGGGCCTTTAACGGTCTGGATGAAATCATCAAGAAAAGGATGAGGAAAGAAGGTATTGGATTCGGAGCCCAGATCCGTTCAAAGGATGAGCAGGCCGAATATCTCAAGCACGTAAAAGCTGAGGATTTGATCGAATATGGGTTTGAATCGGAATTTATCGGGAGATTACCGGTTATCGTGGTATTCGAGAAATTGGAGGTCGAGGACCTTTATCGCATCCTAAAGAATCCTAATAACTCCATAATCGTCGGGAAAAAGCGGGATTTTAAGTCTTACGGGATCGATATTCAGTTCGAGGATGAGGCCCTTTACAAATTGGCTGAGCGGGCATACGAGGAGAAGACAGGTGCAAGGGGGCTGGTGAGTGCGGTGGAGAAGGTATTGCTCAAATTCGAGAAAAAGCTCCCTTCAACCGATATCCGGAAATTGGTCGCTGCTGCTTCAATGGTGGAAGACCCGGAGGGCGAGTTAGAGAAACTCCTTAATATGCCCCAAGACGAGGCCCTGTGGGCCCGGTTCGAGGTGCTGGCCAATGGAGAAAAGGACGTAATAAAGGAGATAATCAACCGAAGGGAGGGGGAGTTTCTCAGGAAGCACGGCATGGTTGTCCGCGGCGGAAGGGTTGATCTCATCGCCGATAGGGTTGTCGACCAAGGCTTCGATATCGACGCCGTCTACGAGGAGATCCTTACCATAGAACGACAGATTCGGGATTACGAGGAGTCGTTCCGTAAGAAACACGGGATTGAGATTGAGTTCGATGAAAGAGCCATTGCGAAACTGACGGAGTTGGCCATGAAGGAGGGAAACAACACGGGGGCTATTTGTCAAGGGTTGACGGAAAATTTCGAACATGGGTTCAAGCTCATTCGGGATCGCACTGGACAGTCTCGGTTCGTCATTACTGGTGAGGCCGTTGAAGATCCGCAAGGCTATCTGAACAACGTGATAAAAGAAACCTACAGCGAGGGCACCCCGCTTTTGACGGGACGGACGGTAAAAGATGGAAGATAGGGATTATTACAAAATCCTGGGCGTTGACAGGAACGCCAGTGAGGAAGAGATCAAAAGGGCTTATCGGAAGCTCGCCTTGAAGTATCATCCAGACCGAAACCGCGGGGATAAGAATGCGGAGGAGCATTTCAAACTGATCAACGAGGCCTACGCCGTATTGAGTGATAAGGAGAAGCGGCAGCAATACGATACCTTCGGTTCAGCGGGCTTCCACCAAAGGTTCTCTCAGGAGGACATCTTCAGGGGCTTCGACTTTGGGGATATTTTGAAGGATTCCGGTTTTAGCTCAGATGATATTTTTGGCACCCTTTTCGGAAGGGGTTTTAAACGGAAATTTCATTTCGGGGACTTCGGTGCCCGTGGTGGCCCAAGCTATGAGTATGGATCCCCTTGGGGTGAGGCCTTTCAGAGGGAAGCCCACACACCCCAAAAGGGGGATGACGTAATCTATGAACTTTACATCACCATGGAGGAAGCGGCATTTGGGGCCGACAAGAAAGTTTCGTTTCGAAGGGATGGTAGGCTGGAACGGATCACCCTGAAAATCCCCCCGGGAATCGGTGCGGAGAAGAGGCTCAGGATTGGTGGAAAGGGATCGACGGGCAAAAAAGGGGGCCCCAGGGGGGACCTCTTCTTTAGGATACATATTCAACCCCATTCCCTCTTCCAAAGGGAGGGGGATGATCTCATTATCGAAAAGGAGGTGACCTTCAGCCAAGCCGCATTGGGAGCGGAGGTTGAAGTTCCTACCCTGGATGGGGGACGAAGAGTTAAGATTCGGTCAGGGACACAAAGCCATACCAAATTGAGGTTGAGAAATCACGGATTTCCCCATTTCAAGGGAAGCGGTCGCGGCGATGGGTTCGTTAAGGTCATAGTAAAAACCCCCAAGAGGCTTTCCCAGAGGCAGAGGAAATTATTTGAGGAGTTATCCAAAGAAGAGCTATAATCCCCCATCCCTCCAATTCCTATTTGACCATTTCGGATAACCGAACAGATCTTTCCTTTTCATCCATTTAACTCCACGCCTCAATGGCCAAGAGGTTTCTGAAAAGGTCACTCCTCGCTGCTCAACATATTTTTTCGACCAT
>DAOVGJ010000160.1 GCA_030672465.1 Pseudomonadota bacterium
TCCGAGGATAAACCGCTGGCTCTCGAAAACGGCATCCACGGCCCGTTGAACCTCTTCCCGAATCTCCGCATATTGTGCCTTTAGATCGACGAGTGGTATCTCCATTTCGATCACCAGTTCCTTAAAGTTGTGTGACAGCCCCTCCGTCCTTCCGGAATTCCAATCCGCAACTGCTACAGGTAGCAATGGAACAATCGAATTTCAAACGAACCCCGCATTGACAGACATGGCCGATGACCTTGGCCGGATTCCCAGCCACGATGGCATAATCGGGAATGTCCTCCGTCACCACTGCCCCTGCTCCGATCAAGGCATATCTCCCGATTGTATGGCCGCAGAGAAGGGTCGCGTTCGCCCCGATGGTAGTCCCCCGTCTAACGAGCGTCTCCTTAAACTCCTTCCTCCTCGAGATGAAACTGCGTGGATTGATAACGTTGGTGAAGACCATCGAGGGGCCGCAAAAGACATCGTCCTCAATGATCACCCCCTCGTAGAGGGAAACGTTATTCTGGATTTTGGCGTTATCCCCTATCCTAACGCCCCTGCCCACGAACACGTTTTGGCCGATGGAACAATTTCTCCCAATTGCCGCTCCTTCCATAATATGGCAATAGTGCCATATCCGGGTTCCTTCACCGATCTCACAGGGTTCGTCGACGCACGATGTCTCGTGGATGAAGATATCCTGGAGGCGCTGCCTTCCGAATCGCAGCACCTTTCCCCCCTCCTGCAATGACTGCTGACAGAGGTTCAGGATCTCCAGGACCCGCAGTCCGTTCTCACCACCTGTCTTCGGCTTTTTACGATTGTGGACGCAATCGAGAAAGTGCCTACATTCAACCTTGAGGGGTTCCTCCATTTCGAAATCGACGACCTCTACATCCTCTTTTCTGGGGACGGGAACCCGATCGATCCAATCGATGCGATGGCTAAACAGTAAGAGCTTGTCCTTGGGCGCCACGTCATCGAAGACGGCCATCTTCCGATCCCCCACGATCACCAGCTTCTGTTCCTTGTACGGATGAAGCCAACTGACGAAGATGTGTGACTTGACGCCGCTGGAGAAATCCATGGTGGTCATGGTGACATCGGCAACCCCTTGGTTAAGGTAGCTGCCGCCATGGGCGGATACCTCCCTTGGCATCTCCCCCAGAAGGAGCAGAATCACGGAGATATCGTGGGGGGCGAAGCTCCAGAGAATATTCTCCTCTGTCCGGAACTTTCCCAGGTTTAACCGAGTCGAGTGGATGTAGTTTATCTTCCCCAACTCCCCGGCGGAGATCATTTCCTTCAGCTTTATAATTCCCGGATGGTACTCGAGGAGGTGGCCCACCATTAAGATCTTTTCCCGCTCCTCGGCAAGGGCCACCAGATCCTTCCCCTCCCTAACCCTCAAGGCCAGGGGTTTCTCCACGAAGACATCCTTCCCAGCCAGGAGTGCCTCCTTGGCGATTTCATAGTGGGACTCGGCAGGGGTAGCAACCACAACCCCATCGATGGAGTCATCCCTCAATATCTCCGCCAGGTTATTGGCGATATTAACCGGGGGATAGAGGGACTTCATCTCCTTGAGCCTCTTCTCATCAACGTCATACAGGGCCTGTAAGGCCTTCAACTCCCAGAAGTTTCGGACCAGGTTCTTCCCCCAATACCCGCACCCGATTGCAGCGATAGTGGACATCTTTCTCCCTCTGTTATTCGGAATACCCTCGCTGGAACACATACTCAATGGCTTTTATCCGCCTTAACCCCCACGATTCGGTATTGAACTACCAGAAAATCGATTAATCCATCTAGTAACAGTTTGTTCAGCAGCCTCATGATCTTGCCGCACCGTTTCTTCTTTATCACCCTTTTCACCTCGAAGCCCGTTTCCCGGAGCATGTCCTCAATGGTCTTCAAGGTGAAAAAGCGGAGATGAGTTCGATCCAAAATCCCGAGGGGAGTATAGTCCCATTCACCCTTGAAAATCAAGGATCTTAAAACCCCATAATAACGGACATTGGGGACGCTGCATATGATCGTTCCATCTTCCGATAGCATTTGCCTATGCCTGTGAAGGACCCGCCAAGGGTCTATCAGGTGTTCCAACACATCACCGTAAAGGATACAGTCGAAGAATCCCTCGGCGAATGGGAGGATATCCCTGTCGACATCCCCAACGATCACCTCCTTGTAGAAGGGCATTGCCTGATGAGCCGCCCTGGAGTCAACCTCAACCCCAAAAATCTCCTCAAACCCCTTTTCCCTCAGGACCTGTCCCGTCTTGCCCACACCGCAACCCACATCCAGTATTCTTCTCGCCCCCTCCGGGATGAGCTCGATCAGGTCCGTCCTTGGGAGGGACCATTGAAAATAATCGAACCCTTCATCGCTTATCGTCCCTCCGAATTCCTTCATCTCTCCATTTCCCGCCATTCCTTCACAGTTGTCCTGGGTCTGTCCATAGTCATCTCCAAGATCTTTCTATCCGTCAATTTCTCCCCACCCCTGGACACCTTCTTCTCGGCTTGTCTTTTAAAACGTCCCCATTCCCACAACGCCTGCACGAAACCAATGGGGTAACTCACCTTCCCCCTCAGGAGGAAATATGTGAGGACAAAGGGAATGAAACAGATGTGCTTGGTGATCAATAGCCGATCCGAAATGGCATACCATTGGAAGAGAAACCGGTTCCGATCCCGTAGGTTCTTCAATCGTTTCCAATGGAACACCTTCATGAAGGAGGTCCCATGGTCATGGTAAACCATGCTTCTGGGCTCGTAGATGGTCCTCCACCCCTTCTGTTTCCATGCCCGATAGCCCAATTCCAGATCCTCCCAGTAGAGGAGTTCCAGGAGCCCTCCCAGTTCCAAGTACTTTCGCCTATCGAAGGCACCCGAGCCTCCGGTTGCCCAGAGGCACGGAACCGGGGAAGAAAGAATATCCTCGGTGAACTTGAGCCTGAAGATCCCTCGATAGAAGTAGGCTCCCGTTTTGCCAATGGTCAGCGTGGTTCCATCCAGCCCGTAAACCTTTGGCGTCACCGAGAAGACCTGGTCATCATCGAAGTGGGGAACGATGGGAATGAGAAAGTCGGGGTGAACGTAGGCGTCGTTATTCACCAGGATGACGATATCCCCCGGGCTTTCCCGAACGCCGACGTTGTTCCCCTCGCTAAAGCCGAGATTTTCCCTGAGCTTAACCAACCTCACGCGGGGGTAATCCCTTTCAATGAGGGACACGCTGCCATCGCTGCTCCCGTTGTCGACGACGAGGATCTCTCCAGGGCCCTCATAGTTTTCCAGGGCCCGCGAGACGGCGTCGAGGCAACGGGAAATAACATCCTCCCCGTTCCAATTGAGCACGAGGAAGCTGACGCTCTTCACCAGGTTCTTCCCTCACAGTTTGAAGATAAAATAGCCCAAGTCCCTTCTTAAGAAATGGAATGTTCCCTTGATTTTCATCTCCCTCCTCTTCGACTTGTAAGGATTCCTCCTTACCGTTTTGTATTTCAAAAGGAAGAGGGAATCGAAAATCAGATCATAGAGTATCCCCACGATGAATAGGGGCTTGTAGAGGATTTTGAACAAGAGGGTCTTCCTCGGCCCCTCAAATTTGGTGAAATACCTCATAAGGCTGTTTTGACCGACGATGACCAGCTCCCCCGGGTTTTGGCGCCTGCTCTCACCTCCTAAATGGGTGATCACCGCATCGGGAATGAAGTATATCTTGTGCCCCTTCGCCCGGATCCTCTGACATAGGTCCAACTCCTCGATGAACATGAAATAGCCCTCATCCATCGGGCCCACTTCATCCAATACGTCCTTTCTCACCATTAAAGCGGCGCCGGATGTCGCATCCACCTCCTCTACCCTGTCAAAGGAGAAATCCTCCATCTTATAGTCCTCAACCTTTCCCCTGAAAAGGAGCA
>DAOVGJ010000177.1 GCA_030672465.1 Pseudomonadota bacterium
CTACAATCCCGGTTTGAAAAGAAAGAAGATCGGCCTATTCGATTTGGATTTGATCGAGGAATTCTTTAGGGCCTTTATAAACCATGGTGGCATCACCCTGCACATTAACACGATGTATGGGAGGAATAGCCACCATATTATCGAGGCGATTTTTAAAGGAGTCGGGAGGGCGTTAGATATAGCCTGTTCTTTAGATCGGAGAATAACAGGGGTGATCTCGACAAAGGGAAGATTGTAGGGAAACGGATGAGATATGGGAGGAGGGAATAACATCAGGGCCATCGCATGGATTTTTCTTTTCATTTGCCTGGGCTCAGGATGTACGACGCCCGCTTTACGGGTTGAAAAGCCCATAGGATCGGTCGCGGTGGTTCCCTTCTTCAAAAAGACCCACTCGGGAGGGGGGAAAGGCCTCATTGAGAGTCCCATTAGTGGTCGGCTCTTTGTTACCGGTGAAATTGCACCCAATGCGCGGCGGGAACTGACGGATCTCATATACCAAAAACTGGCCGCCTTCCCCAAACTTCAGCTCGTTCCCCGAAGGGAGATAGAGAGGGTGATAAGGGCAGAGGTTTTTGCAAGGGATCCCATAGCCTCAGCACAGAAGATAGGGGATGCATTTGGGGTAGATGGGGTCGTGTTGGGGTGGGTGTTTCGATACGAGGAGCGGATTGGGAGCGCCATTGCTGTGGAACGTTCTGCCTCGGTGTCCCTTGCCATCCACTTGGTGGGGGTAAAAGAGGGGCGTATTCTTTGGAGTGGTCTATTCCAGGAGACCCAACAACCCTTGAGTGAAAACATATTGAAGCTCGGATCCTTCTTGCGCAGGGGAGGATTTTGGCTGAAGGCCAAGAGCCTGGCCGGCGTGGGTATGGATGAGGTATTGGTTTCCTTCCCGGCCTCGAGGGAAGAGCCGGAACCTGAGGGGGCATAATGGAAATCATTCCGGCAATTGATCTTAAGGAGGGGAAATGTGTTCGCCTTTTTCAAGGGCGACGGGATAGGGGGACGGTTTTTTCGGATCGGCCTTGGGAGGTTGCCCAAAGGTGGGAAGAAGAAGGAGCACGGAGGTTGCACGTGGTCGATTTGGATGGGGCCTTTTTCGGCAGGCCGATCCACGAGAGGGAAATCGAACGGATCGTAACCTCAGTAGGGATGCCCGTGCAGGTGGGAGGAGGGATGAGAAACCTGGAGGTGATGGAGCGGTATTTCTCCATGGGGGTGGATCGTATCGTCCTGGGGACCATGGCACAACGATTCCCTGATTTCGTGAGGCAGGCGTGCTCAACATTTCCGTCCAAGGTTCTGGTCAGTATCGATGCGCGGAATGGAAGGGTGTCTGTAGAGGGCTGGAGGGAAGTCACATCAGTTGAGGCGATTTCCCTGGCGCAGCGTATGGAAAAGGAGGGTGTTGGGGGTCTCGTATTTACGGATATTGGAAGGGATGGAACTGAGGGGGGTGTCAACCTTGCTCAAACACGGAGACTTGCCGAATCCGTCAATATTCCCGTGATTGCAGCGGGAGGGGTTTCCAACCTCGGGGACATTGGGGCGCTGTTGGAGATGGAAAAGCTCGGGGTGATAGGTGTGATCATAGGAAAGGCCCTCTATTCAGGTGGTATTGATCTCGGGGAGGCCCTGGCACTTGCACGGGGCGAACGGACATTGGAAAGCAGCGGATTTCCGTAAGGTGCGATGGTGAAAAGAATTGTCATCTTCTTAGCCACAGGGTGCTATGTTGGTTATTCCCCGTTAGTTCCGGGAACAACGGGGACATTGGCGGCGATTCCGATCTATTTCTTCCTCTCCCATCTCTCTCCCATTTATTACATGGCCATTGTACTGGGTTCCACCTATATTGCCATATGGGCATCGGATGGGGCTGAGGTGCTCCTTCAATCCAAGGATTGCAGACATATCGTCATTGATGAGATGGTTGGGTTTATGGTGACCATGTTCATGGTTCCCCCGACCTTGAGGAACATCCTCCTGGGCTTTTTCCTGTTCCGTGCCCTCGACATTATTAAACCCTTTCCCATTAGGGCCGTCGAGGAGAGAGTGAGGGGAGGATATGGGGTTGTCTTGGACGATATTATCGCCGGCATCTATGCTAACCTCATCATTCATATCCTACGCTTCACCATGCTGAAAGGGGGATAGGGAGATGAAGGAAGATAGGAGGCCGGAAGAGGACATTGGTCCTCTCTTAAGGAGAAGGAAAGCTACCCTATCCGTGGCTGAGTCGTGTACGGGGGGATTAATCGCCCATCGAATAACCAATGTATCGGGAAGCTCGGATTACTTTGAGATGGGCATTGTGAGCTATAGCAATCGGAGTAAAGTTCAACTTCTGGGCGTCTCAAAGAGGGATATCGATCGTTATGGAGCGGTGAGCCACCGGGTAGCGGAACAGATGGTACGGGGTATTCGTTTGAATGCCAAAACGGACATTGGTTTGGCGACTACGGGAATTGCCGGCCCTCTTGGAGGTACTCGTGGAACGCCGGTCGGGACCGTCTTCATCGGCCTGGATCACGAAGGTGGAACTGAGGTCAGGAAATTCTATTTCGGGGGAAATCGGGAGGAGATTAAGGAAAAGGCCTCCCAGAAAACCCTTGAGATGCTCATGGACCATCTCATGGGGATGGATAATAAGGCTAGCAAGAAAACAAAATTATAAATTCTGATGAACTCGGAAAAAGTCAAAAATGGGGAGGCACAGTAAAAAGCTCCAGATGCAAGGCTTGCGAATCTTGAGGAATGAGGCGTACTTATTACCAGTACGCCGCAGTGACTAAAGATGAAGCGCAACGCCGCAGATGGACTTTTTACGAAGCCGTCAAAGATAATCTTTAAATTTTACTGAAGAAGTAGTACGATAAAAACTGGGAGAGAGGGAGCGATCACGAGAGGAAGTCCTTTTCGAGAGAGTTTTATCGTAGAGGAGGAGGACGGCTATGAAGTTGCAAAGGTTTGAAGGTTGTTGGACGGCCATGATCACGCCCCTCGATGAAAAGGGGGATCTCGATCTGGAGGGATTGAGGAAGAATACCCGCTTTCAGATAAGCCAAGGAGCCAAGTTGGTTCCGACGGGGACAACGGGAGAATCCCCGACCTTGGACTGGAAGGAGCACGATACCGTTATTGAAGAGGTGTTGAAATTGGCAAAAGGTGAGACCTTCGTCATGGCGGGGACGGGCAGCAATTCAACAAAGGAAGCCTTGAGGGCTACGAGACATGCCAGCGAGGTTGGAGCCGATGCCGTATTGCTGGTCGACTGCTACTATAACGGGCCCTCATCTCTGGAGCTTCGGACCCAGTATCATGGGGTCATCGCAAGGGAATTTCCGGAACTCTTCGTTACCCCCTATATAATTCCGGGCCGTACGGGAACCCAAATGGAAGTGGAGGATATGGCAATCCTCCACAGAGAGTTCAAGAACGTACGCGCCGTGAAGGAGGCAACGGGAGACCTGGAGAGAATGGCCAAAACAAGGGTTCTGTTGGGAAACGATTTCGACATCCTCTCGGGAGATGACGATATGACCTTTGAGATGATGTCGCGCCACGACATCTCGGCGTCGGGGGTCGTCTCGGTTATGTCAAATATCGTACCCGGGGCCATAGCGGAGATGACGAGAGCTATCGTCGGGGACGAAGGGGATAAGGCGATGCAGTTGAAGGAGGCATTGGATCCACTCTTTAAAATCGTCACGGTGAAAACCGTGGAGAAATACGAGGGGTTTACCGTTCCCTGCAAATTCAGAAATCCGTTGGCCATCAAGACATTGATGAATGGCTTAGGCCTGCCCTCGGGGCCATGTCGACCTCCATTGGGGAGAATGACCTCCAAGGGGGTAGAGGTAGTTCGCGGGGCCATTAAGGCCGTCTACGAGAGAAATAAAGAGATCTTGATGCCCATCCAGGACTATTACAGGGTGAACCTGAAAGAGCGAATCGGTAACGATGAGTATTGGGGGTAGGGGGAAAGGCTGAACCGCTCAAACATACAAGGCCGATGGCCTCGGGAAAAGGCTATGGCGAACTCGAGCTGAAAAGAGCCTCCGTTACCCTCTTGTCCATGGGAAGGCCTCTCACCTCCCTTTCAAAGAGGGGGACCTCTCCGCACACATTCGTAAAGGCCTTGTTCACCTCCTCCATATACCTGTCCTGCATCTTCACGCGATTGAGGATGAACTCCGCGGTCTTATCGTCGACGGCTGATTTGTCGATGATCTCGTTGACGATGACGCCCCCGATAGGTATCCCGAAATCCTCAAACCACCCGATGAACCTCCGGATCACGGCAATGGGGAGGGATTCAAGTAAGGTTATGAAGAAGAAGGCGCTCTTCTGGCTATCGGGGAGCAAGGTCCTTATATGCTCGATACGATCCCGAAAGGTGGTGAGGTATTCGAGCATGGGATCGTCGTTCATCTTCCGGTTTCTTCTTCCTGAAGGTTAGGGCTTTACGGAGCGACACCGCTTCCTGTCGACTCTTGAACATCTTGTCCACCCAAAGGGTATAGACCTTGGACATACCCAGAAGGCGTCTGGCGTTGGCGGTTGGGGCGGTGTCGAATACGTAGATTTCGTATTGGTCTTCGAAGATGAGGTTGATCATGTTCTCGAACATGGCCGATTCCTCAAGGGCGGGGTTCATGGTGGCTGATTCGATGAAATCATCGGCCTTGGTGGGAATGTCGGCAAACTTCAGAAACCAGCTGATCTTTTCCCTGATATCCTCCTTCGACTTATTGATGGTATCCGAGGTGTCGATCTCACAGGCATAGAGGTTTTCGGCACCCTCCACTGGTGCATGCTTGCCGAAGACATCCTGTTCCAAGAGGTTTGAAAGGCTATGGACGGGGTTCGTTGAGGCCAGGAGCGTTCTCTTCCCCTGATTGGCAAACCAGAGGGCCGTTGCCCCGGCGGCTACCGTTTTGCCCACCCCGCCCTTTCCCCCAAAATAGAGGTACCTGAGATCGGGGTGGTCGTCTAAGAATTGCTCCATGGTAAAATTCATTCCAAAACCTCCTCAAACATCGATTCCGCCATTAGCTTGATCATCTCCATCCCCTTTATCTCGCTATCGAATTCCGGTACCAGGGAGAGGACCTTTCCGCCGAACTGTTTATGGATCTTGTCAAGGCAGCCCTTCTGCATGTCGATCCTATTTCGGAGGTATTCAGGGATATTCTCCTTGAGCAATTCCGTTGAAATGACCCGGTTGACGATAAAGCCGGAAAGGGGAAGGCCAGCCCCCGGTTTTTCCTCAACCTCCAACCTCTCAACCTTGACCTGCTGAGAGGTAACAGACCCCTAAGTATAGAGCGAAAGGACAATGGTGTCCCCTTACGAAACCAGCATGGGAAGTAAGGAAATTTTTGATCGGAGAGCCCTTTTATGGTATGGATAGGGCCAATGGTGATGGAATGAGGGATGGTTATGGAGATCGAATGGGAAAGGAGGGATCGTCGATGGAGGGATTGAGATTGGCCGGGGAGTTGATGGCGATATCGGCACGTACCGCTCCCAAGAGCGGAGGAAAGGATTTCGTTGAGGTGAAAATACTCCAGGGGGAGTCCGTAGAGGGGTTAGCCCGGGAGATGGTAAGGTTCGGAGAGGAGATGGGTAAGGCCAACTTCGATCGGGATGGGGAAAACGTGAGGAACTCCCCCGTAGTTCTCTTGGTGGGAATTAAGGAGGCGAAGCCCCTTGGTTTAAATTGTGGGGGGTGTGGCTTTTCGAGCTGTGAGGAGCTTCTGAAGGCGCGCCCGGCAGAGGGGGAGTTCAAGGGCTTTCAGTGCGCTTTCCGCGTGCTGGACCTGGGCATTGCCCTGGGCTCCGCGGTGAAGACGGCTAGTCTCCTCAACGTGGATAATCGGATTATGTATCGCATTGGCACCGTCGCCCGGAGAATGGGGTTATGTGACTGGGATCTGGTGATGGGCGTCCCCCTCTCGGCGACGGGGAAGAGCATCTATTTCGATCGCTAGTGCCATTTTTCCAGGCTATCAAGGCTTTTCTCTTGAGAACTCTGAAAAGGCCGCTCTTCGCTGGTTAAAATATTTTTTCGCCATTCTAAAGTTCGCTTCACTGCATGACTGCAGCACTGCAACTTGCTCAGAGCTCCTTTTTTGAGTTTTTCAGGGATCTCTTATCGGGTAATGGACAGGTCCTTCACCCCATAGGGATGAAGGATGAAGAATATGGGCAAACAAGATGGCCCGGGCAATACGCCCGGGCCATCCCATTTCGGGGGAGTCTCCGGGCTCAGAGAATTCCCAGAAGGAGAAATGCTACTGAGGTGATGATGGCGTACACGAAAAATACGAGCATCAGCCAACCCATAATCTCCCTAAATTCCAGTTTTACCACGGCCAGCATGGCGATAGCCCAGAAGGGCTGGATCATGTCCGTCAACATATCCCCCCATGCATAGGTGACTACCACTTTCCAGATATCGACTCCCAAC
>DAOVGJ010000175.1 GCA_030672465.1 Pseudomonadota bacterium
GAACCATGCCATACAGGTCAAAGATCCTTTTGAGATATGGCCCCTGGGCCAATTGCCAGAGGAAAATGAGAACGTTGATGGCGATAATGGCGTTTCTCACGATGGGGTAGGTCTTTGACTGGATCGTATCGCGCAAGGGAATCACGGATGCCTTCTCCTCTTCCTCCGTCGAAATGAACATAGGATAGCACCTCGGCCTTGTCAAGAAGTTTCCCGGGGATTTTCGTCTTCGTAATGAGTTTTGCGAAATTGCCTGATTCTGGGATTAACTCGGCTTTCCCGTAACCTTCCACCCCTCGACCTTAGTGCTTCGATTCGCAAATAACGTGACGTATTTTGCCAAATTGAGTCTAAAAAATTGCTCACTCCATTCGGCCCGCCTTCGGCCATGAGCTCACGCCGAAGTCCTCAGGGTCGAAGACAGTCGAGTCGCTCAGCCGAAGTCTAAATAAGTTCGTCTTCGGACTTATGAATCGAAGGACTTAGCCTCTCAGCCTCGACCTGCTGACGGCCGCTAGGCCGGAAAGCCCTGTCTTCTCCTTGAATTCACGGGGATAAGATGGTAGATAAGGATAATTTCATTGGGTGGGTGGAAAAGATGGAATTGATGATGGGCTATCACGGGGGCCGCTATGGCGAAGAAACGAAACCAAGGGCAATACGTGGTCATTCTGGTAACGGTAACCTCAGAAGATGAGGGTTTAAGGATCGCCCGTGCCCTGGTGGATTCAAGGCTGGCCGCCTGTGTCAATATCATCTCAGGCCTTCGGTCCATTTATCGATGGAAGGGAAAGATCTGGGACGAGGGAGAACTCCTTTTGCTCATTAAGACCCGGACGACCCTATTCGAGCAGGTGGAAGGCAAGATCAAGGAAATCCACAGCTATGAAGTACCCGAAATCGTTGCCGTTCCCATAATCCGGGGATCCGAAACCTACCTAAATTGGCTGAGGAAATCGACCCTTTCCTAGTGGCGTGAAACCGTTGAAAGGAGGGAGTATGCCGAAAGTCCTCATCATCTATTATTCCCGTACGGGAAATACCGAGGCCATGGCCAAGGCCGTAGAAGAAGGTGTGAGATCCGAGGGCCTCGATGTCCAATGCAAGGCGGTCAATGATGTATCGGTCAAGGAGCTCCTGGAGTACGAAGGAATCGTCATCGGTTCCCCCACCTATTATGGGACCATGGCGGGAGAGATCAAGCTCCTCTTGGACAAAAGCGTCAAGTACCACGGGAAGTTGGCCGGGAAAGTGGGCGGGGCCTTCTCCTCTTCGGGGGTGCTGGGCGGCGGAAATGAGACCACGGTTTTGGATATCCTGAAGGCCCTCCTCGTCCATGGCATGATCATCCAGGGAAACCCCATGGGGCCTCATTACGGTCCCGTTGCTATTGGAAACCCCGATGCGGGCAATCGAAATGAGTGCTTCAACTTGGGAAAAAGCGTCGCCCAATTGATCAACCGGTTAACTTGAGACAGCCTGAAAAGCTTGAATAGGAGTTTTCACCGCGAATCTATCACGCAGTTGAATGAGAATGTGCACCGTCCTAACCGCATGACTGCAACACTGCAAGACCGCAGAATCATCATTTGACTGCAGCACTGCGACACTCAAGACCGAATTTCAACTGAGCTGTGGGCGTTTCAGGTGCCAATCGGTACGCTGCTCATAGGTATAGGCCACCCGCAGGATCTTCTCCTCATCGAAATGCTTTCCGATAATTTGAAGCCCGATGGGAAGTCCCCCGCCGTTGAAGCCACAGGGAATAGAAACTCCCGGAATGCCCGCCAGATTGACGGGGATGGTAAAGATATCCGAAAGATACATTTGGAGGGGATCCTTCACCTTCTCCCCGATCACGAAAGCGGGTGTGGGTGAGGTTGGAGTCAGAAGGGCATCGTACCCCTCAAAGGCTCGGTCGAAATCTTCTTTGATGAGGGTCCTCACTTGCTGTGCCTTCCTGTAGTAAGCATCATAATATCCCGCCGATAATACGTAGGTCCCCAGCATGATCCTCCGTTTCACCTCGGGCCCGAATCCCTCGGCCCGGGTTTTGGCGTACATGTCGATTAAACCGTCGTATCCCCTTGCACGGTGGCCGTATTTCACCCCATCGTATCGAGCCAAATTGGAGCTTGCCTCGGCCGTACAAATGATGTAGTAAGTGGCGACGGCATACTCCGTATGGGGAAGCGAGACCTCCTTTATGGACGCACCCCATTGCTCCAAGAGCTTAATGGCCTCCCATACGGCCCTTTCAACATCTCGGTCCATTCCCTCCACGAAATACTCCTTGGGGATGCCCAGCTTCATTCCCTTCACATCGTTGATCAAAGCCCTTTTGTAGTCCGGGACCTCGATGTCCACGGAGGTGGAATCGTTGGCGTCGTGCCCGCTGATGACATTCATCAGTATGGCGCAATCGGTTACGTCTTTTGTTATGGGCCCGATCTGATCCAGGGAAGAGGCGAATGCAACAAGGCCAAACCGGGAAACCCTGCCATAGGTCGGCTTCAAGCCCACTACCCCACAGCAGGCTGCGGGTTGTCTCACAGAACCACCAGTGTCCGACCCCAGCGAGGCTATACACTCATCGGCGGCAACAGCTGCAGCGGACCCACCGCTGGATCCGCCGGGAATTCGATTGAAATCCCAGGGATTTCTGGTAATGCCGAATCCGGAGTTCTCCGTAGAGGATCCCATGGCAAACTCATCCATATTCACCTTCCCCAAGAAGACCGCCCCACTCTCCCTCAGCCTACGAACCACCGTTGCATCATAAGGAGGACGAAAGTATTCCAATATTTTGGATCCGCACGTAGTCCTCATGGATTTCGTGCAAAGGATATCCTTCAGGGCAAGAGGAATTCCGGTTAATTCGGGTACTTCCTCTCCCTTCGCAATCCTCTCATCGGCCCACTGAGCTTGCTGGTAGGCCTCCTCTTCAGTCAGGGTAAGGTAAGCCGCCACTTTGGAATCGACATTTTTGATCCAATGATAAAGGGACTGTGTCAATTCCAGGGATGATAATGACTTCTTCATTAATTTTTCGTGGGCTTCATGTGCCGTTAATCGAGTCCACTCCATGGTCTCCCCCCTCGCTGGATTACGCCTCCCCTATTCGATGATCCTAGGAACCTTATAAAAACCCTTTTCCGCCTCCGGCGCATTCCCCAGAGAAGGTTCACGGGGGAGGGATTCACGGACGCCATCCGCCCTGAAGACGTTCTTAACGGGAACAGCGTGGGAGGTAGGTTCCACCTCTTTCGTATCCAACTCATTCAACTTATCCATATAGGTCAATATATCGTTCAACTGGACCGCAAACTCATCTCTCTCCTCATCCGAGAGCGTCAATCTGGCCAATCTGGCAACATACTCCACATCTTTGACACCTATTTTCATATCTCACTCTCCCCGCCCAAAAAGATCTCAAGGGCCAATTTCTTAAATGGCTGAACCTACCGAAAGTGCATCCCTCTCCCCAACTTCCCTCGAAGCAGTCGTCGAGTCATCTCCTCTCGAAAATGTGAGCAAATATGATGAGGGTTCTTAACGGAATGGTCTTCTAAAAAATCTTTTGTGGTGGATAGCGTGGAGGTATTGGGGGATCGGCTGAGGAGCTCAAGCCTCTCTCCTGCGGTAAGATATCGAGGATTTCTGGTCGGCGCCGCGACTCTACCTCCCCCCCTTATCCGAGGTTGATTCTCGAATTTCCATGATCCCCCCAAGGCTTTGCCTGAGTTTCTTCTTCCTAATCAGTAATGCCTCTCGCTTCACCGTTACCTTTTCCACCACCTCCGCGGGCGCCTTGGAGATAAATTCATCATTGGATAGTTTTCGAACCGCAATCTCCAACTCCTTCTCCACCTTTTGGATTTCCTTCTCAAGCCTCCTGGCCTCTCCGTGAAAGTCCATGCCCTTCGCCATGGCGATAAAAATCTCCACATCCCCAGCGACAGCTGTTGCCACATCCCGGGGCTTCTCACCCGAGGTGATGAAGGAAAAGCTCCCAACCCTTGCCAGATGTGTGATGTATGCCCGGTATTGTTCCAGTCTATCCCGGATATTGTCCTCTTCAGCCAACAAAAGCACATCTACTCGTTTGTTGGGAGCAATATCCATCTCTCCCCTGATATTGCGGATCCCCCCTGTTGTCCTCATCACCAAGTCCATGTCCCAAAGGGCCTCCTCGTCCGTGAGGCCTTCGTCGTATTGGGGGAAATCCGCTATCATAATGCTCTCGCCCTCGTGGGGAAGCCTCTGCCAGATCTCCTCCGTGATGAAAGGCATAAAGGGATGAAGTAACCTCAGGGTGCCATCCAATACCCTCATCAGCACATATTGGGTAACGGTACGCTCCTGCGGATCGTCTTTCCCATAGAGAACCGGTTTGATCACCTCCAAAAACCAGTCACAGAATTCATGCCATATGAAATGGTAAATGGCCTGAGCCCCTTCGTTAAATCGATACTCCTCCAAGGCTTCAGTAACCTCCCTCACCGTCTCGTTGAACCTCGACAATATCCATCGATTGGCTAGGCTCATTTCGTGGGGGTCAATCTCGTGGGCGATTCCCCGGAAATCGGCTAAGTTGGTCAACGAGAAACGAGAGGCATTCCATATCTTATTGGCGAAGTGGCGATACCCCTCTATTCTCTCTTCGGAAAGGCAGATATCCCTTCCCTGGGCTGCGAAAGCCGCCAGGGTAAATCGAAAGGCATCCGTTCCATATTCCTCCATTACTGCTAAGGGATCGATGACATTGCCCCTCGATTTGCTCATCTTTCGGCCCTGAATATCCCTCACCAGGGCATGGATATAAACATCCCTAAAGGGAACATCCGCCATAAACTTCAACCCCATCATCATCATCCGGGCTACCCAAAAAAAGAGGATGTCGAAGCCGGTAACCAGGACCGAGGTGGGGTAAAAAACCCTGAGTTCCTCCGTCTCCTGGGGCCAACCCAACGTCGAAAAGGGCCACAAGGCCGAGCTAAACCAGGTGTCGAGGACATCGGTCTCTTGTCGACATTCCCTGCCACTGCATCGGCTACAAGAGTGGGGCTCCTCTTTTGAGACGATGGTCTCATCACACCTCTCGCAATACCAAGCGGGAATCCGATGTCCCCACCAGATCTGTCTTGAAATACACCAGTCTCGAATGCCATTCATCCAATCGAAGTAGGTCTTTTCCCAAACCCGTGGAATGATCTTCGTTCGACCATCCCTCACTGCCTGAATGGCCGCCTCTGCTATGGGTCTCGTTCGGACAAACCATTGTCTCGACAAAGTGGGTTCGATGATGGTCTTGCATCGATAACAATGCCCCACATTATGCCGGTAATCCTCCACTTTCAAAAGGGTCCCATCGCTTTCAAAATCCTCTACGATCCTCTCCCGGCACTCAAAACGGTCCATTCCCTGATATGGTCCGGCTCCTGTGCCCATCTTGCCATCCTCATCAATGACCTTCACCATCTCCAATCCGTGGGCCAAGCCAATCTCAAAATCGTTCACGTCATGGGCCGGGGTGACCTTTAAGGCGCCCGAACCGAACTCCATGTCCACATACTCGTCGCCGATAATGGGAATTTCCCTTTGCAGGACGGGTAGAATGACCTTCTCGCCGATGAGGTCCAGATACCTATCGTCCTTGGGATTGACTGCCACAGCAGTATCCCCCAGCATCGTCTCCGGCCGAGTAGTCACCACGATAATCGATCCTCTTCCGCTCTTGATGGGATACGCAAGATGGTAAAGCTTCGCGGATTCCTCCTCGTGTTCAACTTCTAAATCCGATAGGGCGGTTCGACACCGAGGACACCAATTTATGATATAGTCGCCCTTATAGATGAGGCCCTCGTGATATAGCCTCACGAAGACCTCCCTCACCGCCTCAGATAGGCCCTCATCCATGGTAAACCGCTCTCGACTCCAATCGCATGAGGCTCCTAACCTCTTCAGCTGCTTCGTTATCACTCCGCCATACTTCTCCTTCCACTGCCAAACCCGCTCGATGAACTTCTCCCTCCCCATGCTGTGGCGATCAACACCCTCCTCGGACAGCTTCCTTTCAACCACGTTCTGGGTAGCAATCCCAGCATGATCCGTTCCCGGCATCCACAAGGTGTTAAAGCCTTGCATACGCTTAAAACGAATCACGATGTCCTGTAAGGTATTGTTGAGGGCATGCCCCATGTGGAGGGAGCCGGTTATATTCGGCGGTGGAATGACGATTGAATACGGGGCTTTGGTGGAATGTGTATCTGCTCTAAAAAACCCCCCTTCCATCCAGAATGCATACCACTTATCCTCTACGGCACTCGGTTCATACGCCTTACTTAAGGTCTGCGCTTCCATAGCAAGCTCCCGCCCCGGCAACACCAACTGCGCTATACATCAAAGTCCTCTCCTTTTTTGAGGCTCTCCAACCTCCGTATTTCCTTTTGAATGGCTTTTTCTGCCATTTCAGGTACTATTTTTTGGACCGTCTTTTCGATCTTCTCGGCGGTGGCGGCGGCAATGGCCTCTGTCAATTGAGGAAGGATTTTTGCACTCATCCCTTCTACCAATTCCTTGACCGCTCCGGAGATCGTCTTTTGAATCGGTCCCTCCTGCGGGGGCTGAACACCCATCTCCTCTTTCACCGTCTCCCCGGTAAATTCCTCGATGGCCTCCGCCAAAGCACCTTCAGGAATTTCCTCCCTCTCTTGGTCCCTTGAGGCCTCTTCAACTAACTTCTCCAGTTCCCCCTCCTTAAAAACCTCCTCATGAAAATCCTCTAACCCCTCTTCCTTCACGCCTCCTTCGCCAAACGCTTGTAAATCCTCTTCCTTCAACACCTTCTGGGCTAGGCCCTCTAAATCCATCTCTTGAGAGACCTCTTGAGGCGGCCCCTCAAGCTCCTCCGTGGACAATTGCACTCCGGGGAGCTCTTCCAATTTCCCCTCTTCAAGGGCCTCCCCCGGCAATTCCCTCAATGCTTCTTCCAGGACTTCCTCTCCCTCCCCCAGAACTTCAGTCTCCTCTCCCAACTCCTCTAATCCCTCAACCTCCTTCTTCTCCTTCTCGCCGAGGAGATCCCCCGGCAACTCCTCGATTTCCTCCGCTAAGGCCTCCTCCAAACCCTTCTCCTTCAGGACATCCTGGGGAACTTCTCCCATTCCCTCAGTGGGAAGCTCCTCCGTCATCTCTTCAACCCCGAATTCCACTCCTTCTGGCTTAGCAGCTTCCTCAAGGGAACCCGGATGCTGCTCCTCGATGCCACCGAACTCGGCCATCTCCTCTTCGAGGAAAACCTTACCCTCCACCTTAGCCGGCTCCTCTTCGAAATCCACCTTCCCAGAGACCTCGGATCCCTGTTCGGCCCTTTCCATCTCCGGGGCTTGGATTGCTTCCTCGCCCTTTGTAACCCCCATATCCTCCGGGAATTCGAGAGCGGCAAGGGCTTCCTCCGCCAAAATCCCCCCTTCCTCCGACTCCTTTAACTCCCCACTTTTTATAGGTTCTCCAGGAGCTTCAAACGGGGCCTTTTCAGGCTTGGCTGTGGGTTCCTCGATGATATCCACGAGGTCGATTACCTCTTCCTCTTCCCCGGAACTCCCCGCTCCGGTCACATCCTCCATCGGTTGCAACTCCAGGATCTCCTCTTCAACCTCCCTTGTCCCCTCAACTGCTTCAGCCGTCAGCAATCCATCCACCAGTTCCAAAATAGACTCCCCCTTCAGGGGTTTTGTGATGATCCCATCGGCCCTCACCTGCTTTTTTTCCTCTTCGATATCCTCATCGAAAGGGCCTCCCAAAAGGATAAAGGGAACTTTATTCAGATCGGGGTCTCCTTTAAGCATCTGGCAGAGTTCTTTCCCATTCTTATCAGGCATGGTAACATCGGCAATGACGAGGGCCGGTTTGAACAATTTCATCTTCAAGAGGGCATCTTCGCCGTTTTCGGAAAAGAGGAGGTTGTAATCGGTCTCCTTGAATATTTCCTCGAAGGCCTTATGGGCTGCCTTATTAGGATCGGCAACGAGAATCTCCCTTGCCATAGCAAACCCTCCTTGACTGGGGTGGAAAAGTTGAAGAAGAATATAAATTCATTAAAAGTATCACACAGATTGAGGGAATGTCAAGCTTCCGGAAACTGGAGTTTCCGGAGTTTCAAGGGAACACCGTTGTCCCTGAGCGTAATACCATCCTTCAAACCGCAGCACTGCAGCACCGCATAACGGCAGCACCAAAAGTAGCGCTTAAGCGCTACTTTGCAGTCAAGCGAACTCTAGAATGGTCGAAAAAAGCTTTTGAGCAACGAAGAGTAAGTTTTTCAGAGATCTCGGGAATGCTTTTATCCCAAGTGCAGGTTTGTCGGGAAAGGCGCAGCTTCTAAGGTATGGGTTAAACGGGTGCGGTAGTGATCCCCGGTTGGGGTCAAGAATACCTGAGTTTTGTGCTTCCGTTGACAATCGCCCCGCTTTGGCTTAATTTGATCACTAAAATCCCTATCACAAAATACCTCATCCCTCAACTCGGCACGTCCTATGCTCAAACTCCAGAAAGTCATCGAAAGGATCCATCGAGATCGAGTACTGATGACCCTCGCCTGCATCGTTAAAAGGGAAAGGGTGAAGGTTTACCTGGTTGGAGGTACCATTCGGGATCTGGCCCTCGGCAGGGGCCGACAGGATTATGATTTCGTTCTTCACCAAGGGGATATGACCTTTGTCCACAAGCTCAGTCATGAGCTCAAAGGCCACCTCTTCTCCATGGGAAAGGATGAGAAACAGAGGGTTTACCGAATCCTAGCGGGCAGTGATATCCTCGATTTCAATGTGATGGATGGGGCCACAATCGGAGGGGACCTCAAGAAAAGGGATTTCACCATCAACGCAATGGCTTATTCGCTGCATGAGCATCGATTTTACTTCCATCCGGGATCCGAGGAAGACATTGATGAAAAGCTCATTCGAATGGTTTCTCCGGACGGGTTCAATCGAGATCCCCTTCGGATGATCAGGGGAGTCCGATACCTCGGTATTCTAGAGGGCTTTCGATTGGATGAAAGAACGAAACGGGTTATCCGTCGAAAGGCAAGCTTGATTAGGAGCATCCCCGTGGAGAGGATAAAGATGGAGATGGATAGGATTCTCCTCTCACCAAAGCCCTTCTTTGCTATGGGGGAATTGGCCACCCTCGGTCTGCTCCCAGAGATTTTCCCCGAACTCCAGATGCCCCAACGGCTGAAACGGAAGGCCCTATTCCGGATGGATACCTTTTCCCACTACCTCCGATTCCTCAAGTGCCTCGCCCAATGGAATGGATGGGAAGGGGATTTGCCCTTGCACACTGAGGAAAGGCTTATCCTCTCTTATATCGCCCTATTCACCAGTATGGGGAGAATCCTTGCTACGGGCGATCAATGGGCCGGGGAGAAGACCATTTCCCATTTAGCCTATGAAATAATGACCAGGATGAAATTTTCAAACCGCTTCAAAGAGCTGATAAAGAAACTGATGGATCATCATGTGAACCTATTGAAGATCTCTCGATCGAGGGTGGGTCAAAAGGCCCTGAAGCAATTTATCTATCAGGTAGGGGCTCCCGTGAGGCTTCTGATCATCCTCTCCCTCTTGGAACAACGGGCCAGCGCAAATGATGTGCTATCCCGTGAGGATCAAAACCTCGTTCAGCTTTGCCATCGCATTAAAGACCTCTGCAAGGGGGGGGATATCATAAGCCCTCCTACCCTCATCACGGGAAGGGATGTAATGGGGCTGGGGTATGAACCCGGCCCCGTTGTGGGCTACATCCTCCATTGCGTTCGAGAAAAACAGATAAGGGGAGAAATAGGAGATCGCGAACAAGCCCTGGCATTTCTTCGCGACACCTTTGGGAAGGAGCATGGTTCCCAGGCGTCGCCGGGAGTCTTTGACCCTGAGACCAAAGCGTGAGTCAACCCTGAGCTCCCTTCGGCCCGCCTTCGGCCATGAGCTCAGGCCGAATGGAGTCTTCGGCCCTGAGCCCTTCGCGGTGAGTCTTCGACCCTGAGCTCAGACCGAAGGGCTTAAAAGCCTCCGTAGGGAACTCCCTTGTTCGTTCGTTTCAATGCTTCCCGGTCTGTTGCCCAAATTCCCCTTCGCTCACTGAAAAGAATTTTGGACCATTCTAAAGTTTGCTCCACCGCAAATCCAAAACTCGCCCCTCGGGCTCAGACATTGGATTTGCAGTCGTTTCGCTTCACTAAGAATGGTTAGCCAAAATTCTTTAATGTTCGGTCCAGGGAACCAGGGCAACGACCTGTTCTAATGCAACCCTTATGCAGCAGATTACGCTCATGGACAACGGCGTCCTCTTATGAAAAAATAGAATTTCCTATATAATCAATGGGCTAAAGAAATACTACCCACGAAATTCAGGAAACTCCGGTCTGGTTTATGTTGACAGGGAAAAGATCAATGGATTATAATCGACAAAGTCTTTTACCCCTTGAATTCACAGGAGAGCCCGGGGTGGGCAAGGTTCTGATAATCGGAGGGGCCGGTTATATCGGCAGCCATATCGTAAAACGGGTTTTAGAAAGGGGGATGCAGACCATCGTCTTCGACAACCTGCAGACGGGTCATCGTGAAGCCGTCATTGGGGGAACATTTATCCAGGGCGATATAGGTGATGAACGAATCCTCCAAGAAATTTTTGCCGCCCACGAAATCGATTCGGTCATCCATATGGCGGCCGATTGCTTGGTAGGCGATTCGATGAAGGATCCGTTGAAGTACTTTAACAATAATGTCAGTAAGGGCTTAAACCTCTTGGGCGCAATGCTCAAGCATAACGTGAATAAGATGGTATTCTCCTCTTCTGCCGCCGTCTACGGGAATCCCACTCGAGTTCCCATTGAGGAAGATTCTCCCCCTCTCCCAGTAAATCCATATGGGGAAACGAAGCTCATCTTCGAGAAAATCCTCGAGAGCTGTAAGGTTGCCCATGGCCTCCAATACATTTCCCTAAGGTATTTTAACGCCGCTGGCGCCGATCCTGATGGCCTCATAGGCGAGGATCATCATCCGGAAACCCACCTCATCCCCACTGTGTTGATGGCGCTGCTGAAGAAAGGGCGCAAGGTCCCTATTTATGGAACCGACTACGACACTCCCGACGGAACCTGTATTCGGGATTACATTCATATCGTAGACATCGCCGAGGCTCATATCTTGGCCCTCGAGGCGCTCCATGGAGGTGAGGGGTCCGATATTTTTAACCTCGGAAATGGGAAAGGCTTCTCCGTTAAACAGATCATCCAAATGGCCTCTACGGTGACGGGTAGGACGATACCCGTCATAGAGACTCAACGGAGGCCAGGAGATCCGCCAATATTGATCGCATCCTCCGAAAAGATCGGGAGAAAGTTGGGATGGTTCCCCCGGTATGAAAAATTGGAGGACATTATCGCTACCGCATGGCGTTGGCATCGAACGCACCCACATGGGTTCAGATCCAGTTCATTGAAGAAGGGGGGGAAGGGGTGGACTTGAGGACGCGCCTTTTGCAAATCATTAGGGAGAAATCCTATGAAGAAGGGGAGGTTACGCTGACCTCGGGGAGGAAAAGCCACTTCTATGTCGATGGAAAACAGACGACCTTGGACTCGGAGGGGGGGTACCTGGTCGGAAGGCTCTTCCATGAGATGATCAAAAGATCAAAAATCCCCGTTGAAGCTGTAGGTGGGCCCACATTGGGAGCAGATCCCATTGTATCCGCCATATCCATTGTCAGCTATTTGGAGGGCTCTCCAATCCCGGCCTTCATCATCCGAAGGGAACCCAAAAAACATGGAAAGGCCTTGTGGATAGAGGGCGACAAGAGCCTAAGGTCGGGTACTCGCGTGGCCATCGTTGAAGATGTGGTGACCACGGGAGGATCCATCTTGAGGGCCATTGAGATTGCGAACGCCCAAGGATTGCAGGTAGTCCAGGTGCTGGCCCTGGTCGACCGGGAGGAGGGGGGAAGGGAAAATCTGGCTAAAGAGGGTTACATCCTGGAGTCAATTTTTACCAAAACGGATATAATATGAGATACCCCTTCCAGGGACTCCTTTGAATAGGACATGGAGATGTACAAAGCTAGGGTCAAGAAAGAAAAGATCCCCATTAAGATTCAAACCCTTCAAAACAGGATTGAGGGAAACATCTATCTCCTTCCGAATACCCGCATCACTGACATGCTCAATCAGGAGGGTTCCCATTTCATCCCCATTACCGATGCCAAAATTTATTCCCTCAAGTCCGGAAGCTTGGTCGATGAGGCGGAATTCGTGGCCATAAACAAATATCACGTGGTCTTAATCTTGGAAGGAAGATGACGCCTTTCCCCTCACCTTCATGGTGGATCTACCATTATAAAAACCAATCAATCGAGGGATGAAACGTAATCCCCTTGGAGTGGAGATAAGGCAAAAGGGGAAGGGATTTTATCGTTTCAGGGAAGGAATTCAGACATTGAACCTGAAGTGGATGATATCTCCGTCCTGAACCACATACTCCCTCCCCTCCGACCGAAGAAGGCCTCTCTCCCTGGCCGTATGTTCCGAACCACACCGGATGAAATCCGCGAAGGAGACCACCTCCGCCCGTATAAACCCCCTTTCCATATCCGAATGGATCTTCCCCGCGGCCTTCGGTGATCGAACACCCTTTACCACCGTCCATGCCCTCAATTCATCGCTGACGGTGGTGAAAAAGGTAACGAGGCTCAGGATCTCATAGCCCACCTTGATCAGCTGGTCAAAGCCCGAGGTCTCGAGCCCCAAACTTTCTCGAAACGCATCTCTATCTTTCTCGTCCAGTTGCGCGATTTCCGATTCCAAATCCCCACAAATAAAAACCACCCGGCTTCCCTGCCCATCGGCAAAGTCCCTCACCTCCTGAACATAGTGACCATTCCCTTTGAGCTGGGCTTCATCCACATTTGCCACATAGAAAATTGGCTTAGCCGTAAGGAGGCAAAGGTCATCGAAGATTGCCCTCTTGTTGCCATCATATCCTAGGCCAATGGCCTTTTTTTCCTGGTTGAGCACCTTCCAAACCTCCTCATAAAGCTCCAGTGCCTCCGCCTCTTTTTTGCCACCGACTTTTGCCAACCTCCCTACCTTAGTCCTACGCTTCTCCAAAACCTGCAGGTCGCCCAATATGAGCTCCGTTTCCACCACCTCAATATCCCTCCTGGGGTCGATGGAGCCATATTCATGGGAGACGTTTTCGTTGTCGAAACACCTGACGATATGGGCTATTGCGTCCACATTGCGGATATGACCGAGGAACTGATTTCCCAGGCCCTCCCCTTCGCTGGCCCCCTTCACCAATCCAGCAATATCGACGAATTCCAATGTCGTAGGGATCACCTTCTTGGGATGGATGAGATTGGCGATTTGGTCCAGTCGTTCGTCCGGGACGTGAACGATCCCAACATTGGGTTCGATAGTCGTAAACCGATACGCCGCCACTTCAGCTCTCGCGAAGGTCAGCCCGTTGAAGATAGTGGACTTTCCCACATTGGGTAGGCCAACAATGCCACATCTAAACCCCATGCGCACCTCCTCCGGCTCTCTTGACCTCAGTCCTCCGATTCATGTGTTCGCTGACGAGCTTTTTCGGACTCGGCCGGCACTCAGAATGGAAAACTGTAGTTTCCTCATCTTTATTGGGAATATTTTTCTAACCTGTTGATTATCTGAGAACTCAGGGGCTTTGTACTAGCTGGAATACACCAACTGGCGTCCCAACTGGAATATTGGAATACTGGAACGATGGGTAGAGATGAATGGAAACAAAAGATTTGTTTCTTCCCCTTTTACTTCCCATTATTCCATTCCTCCATCATTCCAACATTCCATGTGGTTAGTCCATCATTCCAATTCTCTAAAAGATTACGCTCATGGACGACTATGTTCTCCAGAAACTCAGGAGACCCTGGTGGGAATATATTGTTTTCGCATAGTTATTATAATATAATCCCCATCAGTGCGAAACAAAAATGTGGGGCGAAAGAATATCAAAGGGTATCGAGGATCCTTTTAGCCAAGGCAGAGGGGGAGTAGATGAGGAAGGAAAACAGGATGATGCTGGAAATTGCCTGCACCATTGCCAAACGGACAAAGGCAAAGGCCATTTTGGTCTACGTAGATGTCTGTGAGGATTACGAGGCCCTCATTAAGATGACTCAAGCCGCCAAAACTGACGTCATCGGCGTGGTCAAAGACGAATCCACCTATCAAGAGGCCTTGCCCATCATTAACAACCTGGTGAAAGTTCCCCCATTCGAACTCAGCCGAACGAGTCAGATAAAGGTCGCCGTCATAGAAGGCCTCTCCTCCGGGGTCATTCAGAGGGGGGATAAACTGGTGTGTCTATCGGGAATCTCCAAGTTCGGAATCCTCGATACCCTCATCATCTTGGAGATAGGAAAGGAGCTCGAAATATTATCCACAACAGACCTCCCCGTCGTCTCCGA
>DAOVGJ010000146.1 GCA_030672465.1 Pseudomonadota bacterium
GGGGGATTCATGCTCATCATGCGAAGCAGCATGTTGGAGACCCTCAAGGAGGACTATATCGTTACGGCTCGGGCCAAGGGGTTAACGGAGAGGCAGATCAGGGAGAGACACGCCGCCAAAAATGCCGCCCTTCCGGTGGTAACCAGCCTGGGCTTGAGCCTGGCTTTTTCCATCAATGGTGGGGCCATTACGGAGACCATCTTTTCCTGGCCCGGGATAGGCAGGGAGCTCGTATTCGCGGTGAGCAATAACGACTACCCCCTGGCTCAGATCGCCTTTCTCCTCATAGCCGCCCTGGTCTTGGTGGCGAATCTGGTGGTGGATATCCTCTATGCCCACTTGGACCCTCGAATAAAATATTAGGGAAGAGGATCGTGAAGGGATATCTCGAAAAGGAGAGGGATAAGGATTGGTTGGATGACTTGAAGGGAAGGGAGTTTAGGACCGGCCTCGGTGGGAGGTGGGACCGATGGGCAACCGCCTTGAGCGGGCACTGGGAGATTTTCAAGAAGAATAGGCTGGGCATTTTCGGGTTGGCTCTGTTGATCATATTCGCCCTAATGGCCTTACTTTCCTATATTCCGCCGTTGATAGACCCCATGTACGATCCCATGACCGGGGTAGATCCCGATATCCTTTGGACCCAGGGCCCAACGAAGGCCCACTGGCTGGGAACGGATTTCATCGGGAGGGATATCCTCAGTCAGCTCCTGGTGGGGGCAAGGATTGCCTTTCTGGTTGGGATCACTGCGGCATTCATGGCCGTGGCCATCGGTACGTCGGTGGGTCTCATCTCCGGGTATTTGGGGAAGAGGGTAGATATGATCTTAATGAGGGTCGCCGACATCATCATGGTCCTCCCCGGCCTCCTGGTGATCTTGATCCTTTCCGCCGTCATCGGGAAATTGAGCGTGTGGAATCTGGTGATCATTATCGGCCTTTTGCGGTGGGCAAGCGTAGCCCGCGTCATCCGGTCTCAGACGCTCTCCCTGAGGGAGAGGCCCTATGTGCAAGCAGCCATCATTTCCGGTGCCAGCAAGGGGCGCATCATTTTTCGCCATATCGGCCCCAATGTCCTCCCCCTCTCCTTCCTCTACATGACCTTCGGGGTCACCACGGCCATTTTGGTGGAGGCGGCGTTGGCCTTTCTGGGGTTCGGCGATCCCGGGACGGTGAGCTGGGGGATGATGTTGCAGTGGGTTTGGAAGACGGGAAATATGTTCAGGGCCCCTTACTGGCTTTTACCCCCGGGGATTTGCATCTCCTTGATCACCCTTTCCTTTTATCTCATCGGGAGGGCCTTGGACGAAGTGGTCAACCCCAGGCTTAGGCAGAGGTAGGAATTGAGTTTACTGGAGATTAGGAATTTAACCCTGCACTATCGGACAACAAATGGGATGGTTCAGGCCGTGGACAAGGTCTCCTTTTCACTCGCTAAGGGTGAGTCAATGGGCCTTGTGGGAGAATCGGGTTGCGGGAAGAGTTCCGTAGCTATGAGTATTATGAAGATTATGCCCCCCAATGCCGTAATTATCGGGGGAGAGATCCTCTTCAAAGGGGAGAATATCCTCCTCAAAGACGATGAGGGGATCCGGCGGATCCGCTGGAAGGAGATTTCCATGGTCTTCCAGGCAGCCATGAACGCCTTGAATCCCGTCGTAAGCGTTGGGGATCAGATCGTCGAGGCCATCCAGGCCCATGATCGGATGTCCGAGACCGAGGCCTGGGAAGAGGTTAAGGAGCTTTATCGACTGGTAGGCCTTGACCCGGGCCGGGGGAAATCGTATCCCCATGAATATAGCGGAGGTATGAAGCAGAGGGCCATTATCGCGATGAGCTTGGCCTGCTCCCCGGATTTGATTATCGCCGATGAACCCACCACCGCACTGGATGTCATCATGCAGGACCAGATTATTCAGGAGATTGTGGACCTACAAGATCGTTTGGGTATGGCCATGATCTATATTTCCCACGATATTTCGGTGATCGCCGAGACCTGCGGCAAGACCGGGGTGATGTACGCCGGGAAAATCGTGGAATATGCCGATACCGATTCCCTTTTTTACGATACTTTACATCCCTATACCAAGGCGCTGCTTTCCTCGTACCCGAGCATTAAGGGAGAGGTCAAGAGGCTTAACCCCATCCCCGGGGAACCGCCGAATCTCCTCGATCCTCCCGTAGGCTGTCGTTTTTATCCACGGTGTCCGGAAAAGGAGGGGATCTGTAATAGCCAAGAGCCGGAGTATCTCCAAGTAAAAGAGGGCCATTTCGTGGCGTGCCATTTGGTGAAACAGACATAAGGGGAAAAAGAGACCAATGGGGGGAAAAGACGAGATCCTGGTTGACGTTAAAGGTCTAACCAAGATTTACACCCTGAAGAGGAATATCTTCGCCAGATCGGCGCAGTTTGTAACGGCGGTTTATGACGCCAATTTTCAGATCAAAAATGGTGAAGTTTTCGGCTTGGTGGGGGAGAGCGGCAGTGGAAAGACCACGTGCGGCCGAATCCTTTCCAGGCTTGAAGAAGCGACAGGAGGGCAGATATTCATCGAGGGAGTGGACATCAGTCAGTTGAAGGGGAAGGATTTACGGAGGTTTCGAAAGAAGGTTCAGATGATCTTCCAGGATCCCTATGAATCCCTCAACCCGAGGAGAACGGTGCACGACACCGTGGTGGAACCCTTGGAGGTC
>DAOVGJ010000102.1 GCA_030672465.1 Pseudomonadota bacterium
GAAACTTCCGATGTTCCCCAATTGACGCTGGAGGTAAACTATGGTAAAAAATTAATATGTTTAAGCTAATGGGACAGAAATGCCTTATCCTTTCCCTGCCCTTTTTGGTATTATTCTGTTCCCATATGGAAAAGGGGGTAAAACCCACAGGCCTGATGGAAGATTCCCCTATGCTCTCTCAGAAGGGGACCCCCGCCTCCCTGTCCTCCTACCATTACATCCTCGCTCAATTAAATAGGCAAGAAGGGAACCGGGATGGAACCATAGAAGAATTGAGGAAAGCAATTACATACGACCCAAAATCAGCTTTTCTCCATGTCGAATTGGCCCAGGTGTATATCAAAAAAGAACTGATAAACGAGGCCATCGCGGAGTGCACGGAAGCCCTTTCCATTGATAGGAACTTCGTCCCAGCCCATATTGTCCTCGGTGGTCTCTATTCCAGCCTAAAAAAGACTCCCGTTGCCATCGAACATTACCGTAAGGTATTGGAGATCGACCCCCAAAACCAGCAGGCATATCTCTACCTCGGTTCATTATACCAGGAATCCGAGCAATACGATGAGGCCATTGAGGTCTTGAAGAAATTGATCGATAACTTCCCGGACAACATCATAGGGCTCTATTACCTGGGGAGAATCCACGCAGAGATGGAGAGGTTTGAGGAGAGCATCGGCTATTATGAGCAGCTTCTCTCGGTCAAACCTGATTTCGTATCGGGCTTAATCGACCTGGGGACCATCTATGAGATCCAGAAAAAGGAGGAAAAAGCCATTGAGCTCTACCAAAAGACATTGACAATCGATCCCGAGAACAAGAGGGCTCGTAAGCGCCTCGGCCAACTGTATATTCAAACAGACCAATGGGAAGACGCCCTAACCCAATACCGAGAGATCCGAAAATTTGATTCGGAGGACCTGGATATCAAGGTTAAAATGGGGCTCATCTATTTCGAACAGGGCAAATACGATGACGCCATCTTGGAATTCAGTTTTGTCCTGGCCTCAAATCCCAAGAATGACAGGGTGAGGTTTTATCTAGCCACGGCCTATCTGAAGAAGGAGAATTACGAACAGGCCATAGCCGAATACATGAAGATCCCCGCAGAATCGACCTTCTATGTGAGTTCCAGGGAGAATGCCGCTCTCATCCTCGAAGATCTCGGGAAAATGGATGAGGCCATCGAACTCGTGGAGAGAGCGATTCGGGTCAGTCCCAAGGAGACTGATCTCTATCTCTTGCTCTCCTCTTTCCATGAAAGAGGGAAACAGATGGAAAAGGCCCTCGACGTGCTGACAAGGGCCCACCAATTCGATGAAAAAAATGTGGATCTCCTTTTCCAGATGGGGATCATCTACGACAAGCAGGGTAAATTTGAGGAAATGGTGCGCTTCATGAGAGAAGTGATCGTGTTAAACCCCGAACACGCCGACGCATTGAACTACCTCGGCTACACCTTCGCAGACAAGGGGATCAATCTCGATGAGTCGCTTGAATTGATCCAGAAGGCCCTCAAATTGAAACCCGATAGCGGCTACATTACCGATAGCCTGGGCTGGGTATATTACAAGAAGGGAGAGTATGAGAAGGCGGTTCAGGAATTGGAAAAGGCTATCGAATTGACCCCCGAAGATCCCATCATTACGGAACATCTGGGGGACGGGTACCTCAAGGTCAACCTCGTGGAAAAGGCGCTAGAACTCTACGAAAGGGCACTGCAACTAAAACCCAAAGAAGATCAATTAAACCGTTTGAGGAAAAAAATCGAGGAGATCAAGGCGAAAAAGGAAGGATCCCCTTGAAGGCGCTTCTTTGGAAATGGGGATTGTTGCTCTTCTGTCTCTCATTGCTCTCCGGATGTGCACCGCTGTGGCCGAGAAGGGTTCCAAGGGAAATCCTCTCCTCCACCGATCTTCTCCAACGGATACAGGCCAGAAACCGGCGGATCCAGTCCATACGGGCCCGGGCGAGGGTTTCTATCAACTTAGGGGAAAACCGTTTCACGCTGGAAGAGCTCATCATCGTCAAGAAACCCGATTCACTGAGAGTAGAAGCCTTCAGCCTCATCGGCCAACCCCTCCTCTATTTGACAACGGACGGCAAGGTTTTCGAGGCCCTCGTCCCCTCAGAAAATCGTCTCTATCGCGGAGAAGCGGCCACCAAATACCTCTCCACCTTTTTCTCCTTCCGCGGGGGGGCAAGGAAGATCATTCCACTGATGCTGGGGGAGTTAGGCTGGACGGATGATGAACGCCTTGACGCCCATTATAGTCAAACGGACAACCTCTATATCATAAAGGAAAATACCCCAGAAGGGTCAAGGCGAATATTTTGGATAAACCCCTTCCACTTTGCCCCGGTCAGAGCTACTGAGCTTGATGAGCTCCAAAATCCCCAGTGGGAAGTTCTGTTTGCGAATTTCAGGAAAAGGAATGGAATCCCCTTTCCCACGGACATCGAATTCCGGAGCTCCAGCTCCGACAGGAGGATAAAAATGCATCTCTTAGAATGGGAAATCAACCCCTCATTGGGGGAAGGGACATTTCGTTTGGATGTGCCGAAGGGGGTGGAGATTATCGAAATGAAATGATTGGAGCTGGATCCTAACCCCCGGCCACGGGTGGAAAGACGGACAATATGTCCCCGAACTTCAGAACCCGGTCGAGATTGCTATGAACTCCGTTGACCAAAATGATTTTGGGGATTTCTTCGGGGATTCTCAAACTTTTCAGGACGTCCCTTATCGTATCG
>DAOVGJ010000272.1 GCA_030672465.1 Pseudomonadota bacterium
TTCTCCAAGGCCTCTTTGATCTTGACCATCAATTTGCTCTCGCGGTCCCTCAAGCGCAAAAGGAAATCCCTCTCCAACTGATCGGATGCCTGATCCATGGGATCCGACGACGACTCTTCGGTTCCCTTCACCGTATTTTTCGTCTTCTCAGCTTCCATCAGTAACTCCTGCAAACGACTGTTAAGGAGTCTCCTGAAGAAGTTGAGATCTCTTCGTCTCATCTTATCCCCCTTAAAGAGGTGATTTATTATGCATTTGCAAGCATGAAACGGTTATAAAAATATAATATACATTAACGTAATTGTCAATATTCCCTTTAGATATCTCTGAAAAACTGGAAAGAAGAGTTCTGAGCAGCGAAGAGCGATTTTTTCAGAGATCTCCTTTAATGCGTATGTTGATTCCCCTTTTCCCTCATCCTAACTCACTGCGTGGCTCATTCCTGGTGCTCGGGCCTCACGATAAACCGTGAAGGGTGAGTACTTCTCACTGATCTAATAAGTCCTTCGGCGTGGGGGTTCGATAGATGGCGGTCAAACCCGTGATCCGTCATGAAAGCATCGGAGCGACGCGCGGTGAAACCAAAAACCCAGTCGTCTTTATTGACAAACCGAAAGCAAATGGGTTAGTTGTTATGTGAAAATAACACATGTAGGTCGTTAAGGGGGGGATGGGTTGCAGAGTTTACAGTCTTGGAATTCTCAACTGAATCGGGTGGCCAATGCCATCATCCCGGAGGCCCTCCACCCGAATCACCTGACTTATATGAGGTTAATTGCCATTCCCCCCCTAATTCTGTTTAATTACTTTATTTTTCGGGGCATTGGCCTTGGTTACCTATCTGGTGGATTGGTCGAAGGGAGAGGTTTGATCAGTGGTAACTAGCGAGAAAAGAGCAGAGGCAGCTCGAAATTCTGAACAGGAAATCAGGGAGTATGAGGAGAAGTTATCGGAGGCGAGGAGAAAAGCCTCACAATTGGGTCGATCATTGAAGCAGAGGGAGAGGGAAATACGCGATTTGCAAAAGGCCTTAGAAAGATCGAATGAGTGGGAAAAACAATTGATGACCCTAACGGTGTTGAGTCAAATACTCAATTCCACCCTGGAGCACAGGACGGTGAGGAGAAGGGCCATGCAGGCGGCAACGGAATTGATGGGGGCCGAGGTAGGGTCCTTGTTGCTCATCGATGAGGAGACCAACCGGCTCTACTTCGAGGTTGCCCTCGGGGATAAGGAGGAGACCGTCAAGACGTTTCATTTGGAGATGGGGGAGGGAATTGCCGGATGGGTGGCCAAAAATGGGGAACCCCTCATCGTCCATGATGCCCAAAGCGACCCCAGGTTTTTCAGCGAGGTGGATAAAAAATCCAAATTTACCACGAAAAATGTGATCTGCGTTCCGGTCAAGGTGAAGGAAAAGACTATTGGGGTCCTGGAGGCAATCAACAAATTGGGTGGGAAGACCTTTTCGGAGGAGGATTTGACCGTTTTCCAATCTTTGGCGGATCAGGTCGCTGTTGCCTTGGATAACGCCCGTCTGCTGGCGGAGATCGAGGGATTATTCTTTCAAACGGCAGAGTCATTGGCCGACGCCATCGAAAAGAGGGATCCCTATACCGGGGGACATACCAAGCGGGTGACTACATATTCCCTGGCCATCGGGGACCAGATCAATCTGGAACCGGGCGAGATGCGCTGGCTTAAGTTGGCTGCCATTCTCCATGATATCGGGAAGATTGGGGTTGAAGATAAAATCCTAAGGAAGACCGATAAATTAGACGAAGAGGAATTCGCTCAAATGAAAAAGCATACCTTAATGGGTGCTGAGATTATCGGACATATCAAGCAGCTTCATGGGATTATCCCCGGGCTAAAATATCATCACGAAAAGATCGATGGAAAGGGGTACCCGGAAGGCCTTGCCAATGGTAATATTCCCCTCATCGCAAAGATTGTGGCGGTGGCCGATACCTATGATGCGATGACCTCGGATAGGCCCTATCGAAAGGCCCTGACAAGGGAAGAGGCCTTCAATGAACTTCGAAGATGCATCGGAACCCAATTCGACGAG
>DAOVGJ010000209.1 GCA_030672465.1 Pseudomonadota bacterium
CACGGGCTTCACCCTATCTACCAAGGCCTAAAAACCCACCCAAGCCCAATCAAAAGGATCATCATCTCGCGGGGGAGAAACCGGAGACCTCTGATGGAAATCCTGCGATTGGCCGATCAAAGGGGGATCTCCGTCCAATGGGCCGACAGGGATAACCTAACCCGTATGGCCAAAACCACGTCTCACCAAGGCATCCTGGCCCACATGGATGAATTTAAATACGTTGAGCTCCCCCACATCGTCCAAAGGTGGGAGGCAACGGGAGAAAAGGCCTTTCTCCTTATCGTCGATGGCATCGAGGATCCACAAAATCTCGGGGGATTAATTCGGACGGCAAATGCCTTCGGCGTCCATGGGGTCGTTATCCCCAAGGATAGGGCAACCGCCATTACCCCCATCGTGATAAAGGCATCTGTCGGGGCCACATTCCACACCCCCATCGCCCGGGTAACCAATATCGTCTCCTGCCTCGAATTCCTGAAAAAAAGGGGGGTTTGGATCTTGGGCGCTGAGGCGGAGGCTGAACGTCCCCTCTACGATTGTGATCTGGACCTAAATTTGGCCATTGTCATCGGAAGTGAGGGAAGGGGTATTCGGGCTCTGGTCAAGAAAAAATGCGATTTCCTCGCTTCCATTCCCCTCTGTGGGGAAATCACCTCTCTCAACGCCTCCGTCGCTGGGGCGCTGGTTATGTATGAGGTCTTAAGACGGCGATTGCCGGGGAAGGGATTCCATGATTAGGCTGGAGGTCCCGGGAAGAGGGAATTTTGAATTCGAGAACATCGTCCTCGATCTCAATGGTACTCTTTCCGTCGACGGGAAAATACACCCCAAGGCGAGGGACAAAATCAACTTACTGGCCAAAAGGGCGAAAATCTATGTGCTCACCGCGGACACCCGGGGTCGGGCAGACCAAACCTTGGGCAAACTCAGAGCGGAGATTGTTCTCCTTACCGGCGACAATACATCTCAGGAGAAGGCGAAATTTATCCGGGCAATAGGGCCAAACCGAAGCGTTGGCATCGGCAACGGATACAACGATCACCTCATGGTCAAAGTGGCCGCCTTGGGCTTCTGCATTATCGGCAAAGAGGGGGCCTCCGCCGAAACCGTTAAGAATGCCGACGTCATACTTCAAGATGTTGTGGACGCACTGGATTTTCTGCTAAGGCCCTTGCGAAGTAAGGCGACGTTGAGGCGGTAAGCCGCCTATCAATATCCCCTTTACCGAAGTTTCCCGGTTGTTGCCCGGGTTTCCCGGAGAGAACGTTATTCAGTGCTGCGGTGCTGCAGTCGGAAAGGGGAAAGAGGTTAGAGGTTGAGGGGAGAATGAAGAATGAAGAATTAATAATTAAGAATTAAGAGGTAAGAATGTCAAAGTTCAAAATCCAAATGCCAACAAATCCAATAACGAGAAATGAATCACGCTTCACGAGCACGGACACGAGAATCAATGCCAAATGTCAAAGCTCAAATGCCAAAAGGGAAAATCCAAATGACATAAGTGAATTAGTTGCTTGGTTTCATTAGTTTCATTGGTTAGGTTGGTTAAAAATGGAAAGTTCAAATGACAAATGACGACGCCCGAACCCCGAGCACGAACACGTTTCACGAACACGAACAACGGACACGAAACACGAGCACGAGAGTCAATGTCAAAGTTCAAAATCCAAATGACAAATGACGGGGGGCGAGCCACGAGCACGGACACGGATCACGGACACGAGAATCAATGTCAAATGTCAAAGTTCAAAGTTGGGAATCCCTGGAAAACCGGAAAAACGAACAGTGAGCGAAGGGGAATTTTGGCAACAGACCCTAAAGAAATGAAGCGAAGGGACAAGGGCGTTCTCTAGAAACTCCGGAAACTTCGGACCTTTTACGGTTGTTTCAGGAGCGGTAGTGGGCGTTAACCTTGACGTAATCGATGGAAAGGTCGCAGGTATACATAGAGGTATGGGCATTCCCCTGATGGAGGCGAATGGTTACGGTAATCGTATTCCCCTTGATCACCTGATCGGCTTCCCCCTGTAATGCCTCGTTTGTCCCCATCCCGCCTACGGTAACGGGAACGTGGTTCAAGAGAATATCGAAGGTATTGGGGTTGATGGGAACTCCCGAGCGCCCAATGGCAGCGGCGATCCTTCCCCAATTGGCATCCTCGCCGAAGAAGGCCGTCTTCACGAGATTCGAGTTGGCCACGCTCGATGCGACCTTCCTGGCATCGGCCTCGCTCCGGGCGCCCTCCACCCTGACCTCAATGAATTTTGTGGCCCCCTCGCCATCCTTAACGACCATCTTGGCCAATTCAAGCAAAACGCTAATAAGGAGGTCCCTGAAGGGGGAATAATCGGCGGAGTTCAGTGAAATCACCCGATTTTTTGCCATTCCATTGGCCAAAACCAAGACGGTGTCGTTGGTGCTGGTATCCCCGTCCACCGTGATCCGGTTGAAGGTGACCTCTATGGCATCTGATAGTGCCTTCTGGAGGCATGCCCTTTCAATGGCCGCATCCGTCATCACAAAGCAGAGCATCGTCGCCATACGGGGCATGATCATCCCGGCTCCCTTCGCAACCCCACATATTCGGATCTCCCTATCACCCATCGAGCACTTTTCCATCTTCACCTTGGGGAACGTATCGGTGGTCATAATGGCTTCCACCGCATCCGAAAGGGCATGGGAAGAGAGATTACCGATGAGGCTGGGGACTCGGGAGACGATTTTGTCGATGGGCAAGGGTTTTCCAATCACTCCCGTGGAGGAAACCAATACCAGTTCCCCCGGGATCCCAAGAGCCTCTGCCGTAGCATCGGCCATGGCCCGTGCATCCCGCATTCCCCTTTCCCCAGTGCATGCATTTGCGTTTCCGCTGTTGGCGATAATGGCCTGACATCGACCCTTCCTCATCCTCATCCGGTCTACCAGGACCGGTGCCGCCTTCACCCTATTAGTGGTGAATACCCCGGCGGCCGTCGCCGGAGTCACTGAATAAAAAAGGGCGAGATCCCTTTCCTCCCCCTCCTTGATGCCCGCGGATATTCCGGAAAACATGAACCCGGGGATGAAAAAGTTCCCGCCTTGCTTCTCTCCCATACCGCCGCTCACCTTTCTCCCTCTATTGCCCTCCTTCTCCGACTTACCTGCCGCAACACTTTTTATACTTTTTCCCGCTGCCACAAGGGCATGGCTCATTCCGACCGATCTTCCTTCCTTCCCTCTTGAAGGTTACCACCGTTCCCCCCTCGGCCTCAGGCATTGCCATAGGGCTCTCTTGTGCCATCGCCATCTCACCCTCAACAACGGGAGGCGACAGCATCTCCCCTCGAGTGAGGATAAGCCGTTGCGGCCCTTCCCTCCTCCGATCTCTCGCCTCCCTTTCCGCAGCCAGTCGTATCGCAAAAAGCTGACGAATCGTATCCTCCGTGATCTCAGCCAACATATCCAAAAACATCTCGGACCCCTCTATCCTGAACTCCGTCAGGGGGTTCTTCTGGCCGTATCCGCGGAGTCCAATCCCCTCTCTCAAATAATCTATGTTGAGAAGGTGTTCCCTCCAGTGGGTATCGATGGATTGTAACGAAATGACCTTCTCGAGATGGCTCAGGATCTCCCCGCCGAGCTCCTCTTCCTTTCTTTCGTAGGCCTTCCTTACGCCATCGAGGATGTGTTCCCTCAACCTGTCCTGATCCAAGCCGTCGAACTTCTCCCTTTCGATATCGAAATGGATCGAAAAATTCCTTAACAGTTCTTCCTGGAACCCTCTCAGGTCCCACTCTTCCGGGTAGGTCTTCCTGTCGGTATGGGTATCCAGGATTTCCTCCACCAGTTCCTCCGCCATCTCCATGACTCGATCCCTCACCTCCTCATTGCCCAGGACCTCCCTCCTCCGCCGGTAGATCTCCTTCCTCTGCAGATTCATCACATCATCGTATTCCAACAGGTGCTTCCTGATATCGAAATTATGTCCCTCCACCCTCCGTTGAGCGTTCTCTATCGCCTTTGTGATCAGTCCATGCTCGATGGGCTGATCCTCCTCCAGCCCCAATTTGGTCATCACAGTTGATATCCTCTCGGACCCGAATAAACGCATCAAATCGTCCTCCAGGGAGAGGTAAAATCTCGACGACCCGGGATCTCCCTGTCTGCCCGCTCTCCCCCTCAATTGATTATCAATACGTCTCGCCTCATGTCGTTCTGTGCCAATGACATGCAAGCCTCCATGGGCCAAGACCTCTGCCTTCTCCCTGGTCGCAATGGCATGAGTTTTTTCGGAGGACTTCCGCTCCTCTTCCTCCGATACCCCATCATCCACCATGGTCTTTGCCAAGAACTTCGGATTCCCCCCCAGGAGAATATCCGTGCCCCTTCCGGCCATATTGGTCGATATGGTAACGGCCCCACTGCGTCCCGCCTGGGCGATGATTTCTGCCTCCCTCTCGTGATTCTTGGCATTGAGAACATGGTGTTTAATCCCATTCCGCTTCAGCAGCCGACTCAACCTCTCCGATTTCTCAACGGACACGGTTCCAACCAGAACCGGGTGACCTTCCTCGTGTAATTGCGAGATCTCCCTGACCACGGCGTTGAACTTCTCCCTCTCGGATTTGTAGATGACATCGGGATATTCCGTTCTGATCAAGGGCATGTTGGTGGGGGCGACCACGACCTCCAAACCGTAAATCTTATGGAATTCCATCTCCTCGGTATAAGCGGTACCCGTCATCCCCGCAAGCTTCTCGTACATCCGAAAATAATTCTGGAAGGTAACGGTGGCCAGGGTTTGATTTTCCCTCTCGATGGTCACCCCTTCCTTGGCCTCCAAGGCCTGGTGGAGTCCATCGCTATATCGCCGTCCGGGCATAAGCCTCCCCGTAAATTCATCGACGATGATGACCTGTCCATTGCTGACCACATACTCCACATCCTTTTCGAAGAGGGAATACCCCCTCAACAATTGGGACATATTGTGGATTTTCTCCGTCTTCTCGGAGTATTCCGCCTCCAACTTCATCCTCAGCTGTCCTCTTTCATCTGGGCTCAGATCGGGGTCGCTATCTATCGAACTCAAGTCGGGGAGTACGAAGAAATTGGGATCTTGGGGTGATAGAGCCTTCCTCCCCCTTTCGGTCAAATCCACTACGTTCGATTTCTCATCGATGATGAAATAGAGATCCTGATCGAGGAGATCCCAATTCTTCTCCCTGAAGAAATCCAACTCCACCTTCTCCACTAGCTTCCTGTGTTTCCCTTCCTCGAGAATTCTCAAGAGCCGTTTATTTTTAGGGGACCCCCTTTTGGCCTGAAGCAATTTGATGCCCGCCTCGTAATCCTTTTCCTCGCGGAGCAGCCCCTCGGCCTCACCGAGAGCCCGATTAATCACCCTCGTCTGGCTTTGAAAGAGCCTCTCAACGGGACCCCTGAGCTCGTGGAATTTGTGGGTTGAATGCTCCACCGGCCCCGATATAATCAGGGGGGTCCTGGCCTCATCGATGAGGATGCTATCCACCTCATCCACGATGCCGTAGTGGAGTTCCCGCTGTACACATTCATCCAGGCTGAATTTCATATTATCCCTGAGATAATCGAATCCGAACTCGTTGTTGGTCCCGTAGGTGATATCGCTTCTATACGCCTCCTGCCGATCAAGATCATCCATCTCATGAAGGATGACACCCACGGATAAGCCCAGGAATTGGTAAATCGCCCCCATCCAATCCCGGTCCCGCCTGGCTAAATAGTCGTTCACCGTGATAATATGGACGCCTTTGCCGGTAAGGGCGTTGAGATAAGCGGGCAGAGTTGACACAAGGGTCTTCCCCTCCCCCGTGGCCATCTCGGCGATCTTTCCCTCGTGGAGCACAATTCCGCCCATCAGTTGAACGTCGAAGTGGCGCTCTCCTAACGTCCTCTTGGAGGCCTCCCTGACGGCGGCAAAAGCCTCCGGAAGCATGCTATCCAAATCTTCGCCCCGATCAACCCTTTCCCTGAAATGGGTCGTCTTGGACCTCAACTCATCGTTGCTCAACTTCTGAAACTCCGGTTCCAAGCGATTGATTCGCTCCACTACGGGTTGGAGGCGGCTCAGTTCCCTCTCGTTTTTTGTCCCCAAGATTTTAATGGCGGTCTTTTTGACGATAGACCCAATCATTGGAGCCCCCAGTTTGATAAACGCTCTCCTTTTCTTGCTATTTTACAGCCTCGAGGTGAAGAATGCAAGCTATTCACCGGCTTGCCGGTCTCTCGCCCTTGGCAAGACAAAAAAATATCCCGATAGATCTTCTTCTCTATCGGGATATTCCGGAAAAAAGGCGAATCTTCTTAATTTAAAACATATTTTATGGGGTTTACGGGAACCCCGTTCACCCTTACCTCATAATGGAGATGAGGGCCCGTGGACCTTCCCGTACTCCCCATCTCCGCGATCTTCTGTCCCCTCTTCACCTTTTGGCCAACCTTAACGTTTATCCTGGACAGGTGTCCATAACGGGTGATGAACCCGAATCCATGGCTGATGACCAGAATCTTGCCAAAGCCCCACTCCCGGCCGATATTGGTGACCAACCCGTCCGCAGGAGCCATGATGGGCGTACCGATTCGGTTTGATATATCGATCCCCTCATGCATCTGCCGCAGCCCCGTAAAGGGGGAAATCCGATACCCAAAACCAGAAGTAAACCATCCCCTTGTCGGCCAAATGGATGGGGTATGGGTCAACTGAACCCGTTTGTTTTGCAGGAGGCTTTCCAATTCCTTGAGGCTATTTCCTTCCGCGGTAGCCTCCTCATCCAGCCGTTCCAAGTCCTGCCTCATCTGCCTCATCAACTCCTCCTCATTCCTCTGGAGGAGCAAGGTCTCTCGGATATCCTCATGCGAAGGTCCACCAACTCCGAAGAATCTCCTGGTGCTCTCCTCGGAACCCTCGAGGTTGGCCAGAATCCTCAGCCTTCTATCAAACTCCCTCATCCCGCCGATCTTCTTCTCCAACTCCCCGATCTTCTCGGAGAAAAAATGAATCTGCGACCGCTGAAGCTGAGTTTCCCCCCGCAATCGGCTCAGTTCCAGGACCTTCTGCCTCATAATTACATAATCAAAGCTAAAATACCCGAGAAGGATGAAGAAGATGGGAATGAAGAAAAGGATCAGTTTAGCCAAGGGCCGGGGTAATCTGTATCTCCTGATCGCGGCAGCCTTCTTGGAAAAAATGAGGATATTGTAAAAGTCCCCTCCCAAAAATTACCCCCTTTCACCTACCAAACCAACCTTTAACAACCTCTAAGGTGGTCAGATATCAAAAAGAAATGGAAATGTCAAGAACTATTTTGATTAATCTCGCTCAGGAAGCCCCTTGGCCATGCTTTTTCATGAGGGCTCAACTGAGGTCAATACGTACCAATCCCCCTCTCAAATTAGAACCAAATGTAAGCAAAACCCATACCAAAGGGAGGAATTCACGGGGGTTAAAACCCTCACATTTCATGGAGATTAGGTTACATATTCTCTTGAAAAAACAGAGGAAAATGAAAACAGGAAATTAAAGGGAGGGTGAACCCCCTTCAAGCTATATCCGTTATGGTATCGTGATGTATTATATGACCTTTTTTCATAGAGAGGACATTTTTTGCACAGTATTTATGATTATGAGGATCTTGTCAAGTTCATTTTGTGAGATAACTGAAAAAGTCGCTCTTCGCTGCTTATGTACCCCCCTAACCGCATGACTGCAACACTG
Organism: Pseudomonadota bacterium; assembly: GCA_030672465.1. Classification (GTDB taxonomy): domain Bacteria; phylum Desulfobacterota; class BSN033; order WVXP01. Next base: position 7,733 of record DAOVGJ010000209.1, read on the forward strand.
CAAAACAAGTATGTGATAACTTGCGCTCAGAGCTTC
>DAOVGJ010000268.1 GCA_030672465.1 Pseudomonadota bacterium
CCAGAATATACTGAGTTCAATTATCGTTGAGGGATTTGGGCCATGCCATGTTTTCCCTGCCGGGTAAGGTTCTTTTGGTATTAGCAAGGGGGGCGCTTGTATGGATATCTCGGAACTACTCGACGAATACAGAGCCGTCAGGTTGCTTCTATTAAAGCACGGCCAAAGGGATAAAGAAGAGGTGTTGGAGAAAGAGGAAAGAATAGGGGAGTTCATCGCCCGCCTCGAGGATTACCTTTTCGAGCACGATTGGAATGCCAAAGGAAAGGGCGAAAAATCGAGGACCTATGTGAGCAAAAGCGACCCGGACAAATATATCGAATTGAGATATGGCATAACGTATCCTGACACCAGGACATTTTATCGGATTGAATTGAAACTGAAAACAAAACGATTTCCCCTGGACAAGGTCGAGGCGGAAGGGGAAACGGTGTTTTCGAGGATTTAGGCATTCAACCGCCCTATTCCAACAATTTCGTCAGTCCGATGGTGAGGACCTTGCGCCATGCCATTGCCCTAAGGATTTCTTACCCCCTATTGCCCGTAAAAACCTCAGGAATCCCATCGCCGCGGACTATTGACAAAAGAGGCAGGTGGTGTAATTTAGGTATCATACTAACCTTTTCCAAAGGCAGTGATGCTGTTTATGCCGAGATGCCTGCCACTATTGATCCTTAGCCTCTTGTTATTTAGATGCGCCATAGCAGGGATGCCCGTCAGGGGAAAGGAAGTAGGGAGCTCCAACCCGCAAAAGGGCTTATCCCGGAACCTCGATGGTGCTAAAAATCAAGGGAAAAACAAGAAACCCCCATTCGTTCCAGGGGAGGTTCTGGTCAAATTTAAAGTCGGCGTGACGAGGGAAGGGATTGATAAGATTCGGAGGATATACGGCTTATCACTCATTAAAACGATCGAAAGTATAGGGGTCTATCGGTTCAAAATCCCCCCCGGCTCCACAGTTGAGGATATGGTGGATGCGTTGAATAAGGACCCTCAAGTCGAATACGCGGAACCCAACTACATAGTGAGTATTACCAAATAGAAGATAAAAAAGTATGCGAAAAGAGTCCAACGTTTGCCAAAAATTGTTAAAATCCGAAAGTTCCCCCGTGGCCCATTGTTTTTATTGAATTGGAAATTTTCCCCTATTATTTCAATCAGTTAAGAAATTCCGTCGTGCAAAGCTCACACCCTTCCGTATTGGTATGATTTTTGCTTATTTTTATAGATGGATTCGCTAATTGGAAAAAAATCGTAAAAAATCTACCTATTCTCGTGGTGAGAGCAATGAGTTGGCTCTGGTTATTTATCCTCTTTATGTCCCTAGTTTGGATGGTTGTGACGAACGCCCAATACCTCCACTAACCTATAAGGGGGATTGATCCCATGAGGGGATATCCCTCTTTTAAATGGGCTCACGGGAAGAAAGCTAGCTCGAAAAATTTATAACTATTCAAAATCATGTAAAAACCGATATTCAAGGGGTCACGTTAACGGGGCTGAAATGACTTTAACACGAAACACGGAGGAGACCCTTTTCATCACCTTCAACGTATATGGAAAAAGACCCCTATTCAGGAACCCAAAGGCCTGCAGCTTTTTTCTCCATACGTTGAGGTACTATAAACCTCAATTGAAGTTTCACCTTCTCGGCTATGTGGTGATGGAGGATCATATTCATCTCTTGATGAGACCACCCCCTGATTTAAGTATCTCACCCATTATCCAGAAGATCAAAGGTGCTTTCGGGCGAAAGTGGAAGATGATGAGTCACTGGAAGGGACCCGTGTGGCAGAAGAGTTTCTTCAATTCAATCCTCCGTGACGATGTCTCTCTGAAACAGCGGCTGAATCAAATTCACAATCATCCTGTGGAAAGGGGGCTTTCACCTTCGAGAACAGGATATCCCTATTCAAGCGCCAGGGCGTATGAAGAGGGAATTGACGATCTCCTCACCGACAGGGTTTCGGTTTAAACCCGCCCGGAATTGAGGCCAAGGCAATGCTCGTCGATTCACATGCCCATCTCGGGATGCCACAGTTCAATGGAGACCGATATGAGGTGATCCAAAGGGCCATCGACACAGGAGTCGAACTCATATTCACCGTGGGCACAGATGTGAGAGGCTGCCGTAAGGCCATTGAGATTGCACGGGGGAATGAAGCGGTGTTCGCCATCATCGGAATCCACCCCCACCATGCAAAGGATGTCCATGAGGGAACCTACTCGGATCTCAAGGCCCTTTCCGAGGATGTGAAGGTAAAGGCCATCGGGGAGATCGGACTCGATTTCTTCAGGAACTTATCGCCGAGGGAGATCCAAATGGCAAGATTTCGACAACAGATCCATCTCGCCAAAGAACTGGACCTTCCCATAGTTGTCCATGCCCGCGATGCCCAAAAGGAGGTCCTGACCATCCTAAGGGAAGAGGGGGCTCAGGAGGTCGGGGGGGTATTTCACTGCTTCTCCGGAGGCTATGATATGGCCAAGTCTTGCATGGACTTGGGTTTGTTTATATCGGTCCCCGGAACCATCACCTTCAAGAACAGCTCTGAACTCAGGGAAGTTGTCAAGAAGATTCCCCTTGATCGAATTTTGGTTGAGACGGATTGCCCCTTTTTGACACCAATGCCCTTTCGCGGGAAGAGGAATGAACCCGCCTATGTGAAGACCACCGCCTTGAAACTGGCCCAGGTGAAGGGAATGCCCTTCGATGAAGTGGCTCGAATCACCACAAAAAACGCAAAAATGGTCTTTCGATTGGATGAGGAGCTCATATGAACCCCGCGATCATCGTAGTCGACATGCTGAGGGACAATTTCAAGAAGGAGGCCCATTTCTCCATAACATCGGAAGCCATGCAAATTATTCCCAACATCAAAAAGCTCTTGGATCACGGGAGAGGAAGGGCTTGGCCCATCATTTTTGCCTGCGACAGTTTCCTGGAGAGGGACTTCATCTTTCAAGGAAGGATGAAGCCCCACTCCATTAGGGGGACGAAAGGGGCTGAGGTCATTGGGGATTTAAACCCCCTGGCGACGGAAATGGTTTTGGCAAAACGGCGCTTTAGCGCCTTCTTCAAGACCGATCTGGACCAGACTCTACGGACGTTAACGGTGGATGCCGTTGTTGTGGCCGGGATCGCAACCCATGTCTGCGTCCTCATGACCGCCATGGATGCATTGAGCCATGATTTTCACTCCATTATCGTCGAGGACTGCTGCGCAGCGCATAAGAAAGAAGTGCATCGGGCCGCGTTGGAGCTCTACCGAGATTTCGCGCTCTATCCCTTATTGAGGATACTGAGCCTCGAGGAATTCCTAAAGGAATGGTAAAAGGGTTGGGAGGTCACGAGCCGGCAAATTATGTTGACACGGATACCTTTTTCTGATAGGTTTTGGCTATAAGTATAAGATATTTCAACTCTTTTGGGAAAGATGGTGTCGATATTTAGGCGATATTTTTGGGTTCTCTACCTGATATGTGGCGCCGTTCTCGCCTTCGTCGGGGCCGGTATCGTCAATGGAATCATCAATCAAAAGCTTCGCCTCCCTCCTCAAGTCTCCGAAAGGAAACCCAACACAGCGACCGAAAAACAGGAAAAGAGAGACCCGTCCCACTATGCGGTCGTCCATCAGCGGGATCTATTCCATTCGGCCAAGGAAAAGGTGGCCGCCAAAAAGTCCGTTGGTAAATCGAAAAAGGTGGTGATCAAAGAAGAGGCCCTGGAAAAAACAGCCCTCGAGGTGAGGTTAAGGGGAACCATATACCGGGAAAAGGGCGATTCCCTCGCCATCATCGAGGACCTAAAAACGAGGAAACAAGACCTCTACCATGTGGGTGATGTAATTTTAGGGGAGGCCAAGTTGATCGCCGTATCGAGAAACAAGGTATACCTGGAGAGGAACGGTAAACAAGAAATCCTCGAAGTTTATGAGGGGAAAGAGGCAAAGACGGGAGAAAGACCAAGGGGCAGGCCTCTCAAAAGGGAATCAATTCCGGAACGCGCAGGGATAAAAAGGTTATCAGCGGGTCGATATCGCATTCCCCAAGAAGACCTGAGAGATGCCTTCGAGAATATGAGCCACCTCCTCACCCAGGTCCGAGTGGTGCCAAATTTTCGCAATGGCGAACCGGATGGCTTTAAGCTGCTTTCCATAAAGAGGGGAAGCCTCATTCACCAGGCTGGGCTTCGTGACGGTGATATCATAAAACGGGTCAATGGAATTGAAATCGACTCACCCGAAAAGGCCTTCGAAGTCTACGAGCAGGTCAGAAATGAGCCGCTCATCACCGTAGAGATCGTTCGGGGGGGGAGAAGAAAGACCTTCAGTTATGAGGTTAAGTAGCGGATTTATGGTTCAAAGACAACCCTCTTGAAAAAGGAGTGGGGATACATGAATAAGAATTGGCTGAGATCGAGATTATGGGGGCTCATGATCCTTTTTCTCCTGGTTCCCTTTGTCACCATCCCATCACCATGGGCCCAAACCGGGGAGGAGCGCATCTCCATCGATTTTCATGATGCCGATATCCGCGCCGTCATCAAATTCATCAGCGAGTTGACGGGTAAAAATTTCGTGGTTGACAGCAAGGTCAAGGGAAAGGTAACGGTCATCTCCCCCACGAAGATCACCATCGAAGAGGCATACAGGATGTTCGAGTCTATATTGGAGGTCGAGGGGTTCACCACGGTTCCCGCGGGTAAGGCGATTAAGATCATCCCCGCCCGAGAAGCCAAGGAGAAGGGGATCGAGGCAACATCTCCGAAGCGAGGGGTTCTTCTGAGCGGGGACCGGATCATCACACGGATCATACATCTCAAGTTCATCGATGCCGACAGCCTGCTCACGGTGATCAAGCCATTGGTTTCAAAGGAGAGCAGCCTCGTATCATATGCGTATACCAATGATATCATCCTCACCGATGTGGCCTCCAACATCAAAAAGATTTTAACCATCATCGAGGAGCTCGATATCGAGGGCTTCCAGGAGGAACTATCAGTCATCTCCCTGGAATACGCGGATGCGAAGACCTTGGCGGCGGAATTGAAATCCATATTCGAGGAGAAGATGAAGCCTAGAAAGGTGACTCCCGTTCGAAGACCTCGTCCCGGTACTGTCCCCGCGGCCGGAAAGAGGATTATCAAGATCATCCCCGATGAACGAACCAATTCCATTGTTCTCGTGGCCAATGCGGACGATACCGCCACCATTAAAAAGGTCATCCATGATCTGGACATTCCCGCGCCAAAGGGGAAGGGAAAGATCAACGTCTACTATTTAAAGAACGCCGATTCGGAGGAGATAGCCAAGGTGCTGACGGAAATAACCTCCAAGGCCAGACCCACCAAGGAACCCAAAAAGGGAATCGAGTTTGCGGGGGAGGTGATCATCACACCGGACAAGTCCACCAATTCCCTGGTCATCACGGCCTCCCCCCAGGACTATAAGGTTCTACGAGAGGTCATTGAAAAGCTGGACATCAGGCGATTGCAGGTCTTCGTGGAAGGGCTGATCATGGATGTCAGCATGGATAGGGTGAGGGAACTGGGGATGGAATGGCAATTTTCCAATGTCGAATACGATAAGAGCTTCCGGGATGCCACAACCAAGCCCTTCGGTGGAACGAGCTTTGGGGACATCAATCAGGCCCGGACCAACCCCTTCGATTTGACGGGACTCATTCTCGGGGCGGCCGATGGAACCATCACCTTTGGGGGGGAAACTTTCTTAAACATCGCTGCAATGGTCCGTGCCCTTCAGACCGATACCGACGTCAACATCCTAGCCACTCCCCACCTGCTGACCATGGATAACCAGGAGGCAGAAATCATCGTCGCCGAAAACGTCCCCTTTAAGGTAAGGACCACGGCAACGGCAAGCGGATTTCCCGTGGAGGAAATAGAACGGAAAGATGTGGGGCTGACCCTTCGCATTACCCCCCAAATCAGCGAGGGAGATTTCGTCAGGCTCGAAATCTACCAGGAGATCTCCAATGTCTCAGAGACACCCATCGCGGGAGCAACAGACCTGGTAACCAACAAGAGGTCGGCAAAAACTACCGTCGTCGTTAAGGACCATCAG
>DAOVGJ010000255.1 GCA_030672465.1 Pseudomonadota bacterium
AAGCCCCTACCGAAACCCTTGCTCTCACTTCTTACGATAAGGGACTTTCGCTTCAAGACCACCACCCTCACCCTGGCCGTTCCCTTTTCCACCATGTCGATGCTCCTGGCCGCGGCATAGGATAGGTCGATGATCCTCCCCTTAACGAATGGGCCCCGGTCGTTTATCTTCACCTCGACGGATCTGTTGTTCTCCACGTTGGTCACCATGGCATAAGTCCCCAGGGGAAATGTCTTATGGGCAGCGGTCAATTGATACATATCGTAGATCTCACCGCTTGCCGTGGGGTTACCATGGAATTTTTTCCCGTACCATGAGGCGACTCCGTATTGGACCATTCCCACGCCGCTTCGATCTTCGTATCGGATTTCAGGCCTTTTGAGAGTGCAGGATGAGACCAAAAGGAGTCCGCACACAGTAAACAGAAGGTATCGATGGAGCCTGAGCCACTTCATCCCATTGACCTATGAGAATGGTAGAGTTTGGTATGACATCCGATCCAGCTTTCTCCCGTTCATGAGGATGAGGCTTCCCCTGGGCTGTTTCATATCGACCTCTATTTGGATGTCGCTTAATCCAAACCTCTCCCTCAATTGATAGAGGTTCCGGTTTTTTTGGCCCCGGATGTTGGAAACATCAGAGGGCGAGACCCTGGCACGAAGGATTCGGGCCTCCCGGCTTTTCCCCATGAGACAAGAGGCCATGTCGTAAAAGAGGGAGGACTCCACGAGATGGCGAAAGGCGGGATGGTACGGGCCGGCAACAATACAGTCCTCCGCCTCGAGTTCGGGGCTGGATTGTAACCCGAGACGAATGACGGGAATCCCTGCCCTGTGGAATTTCAGATAGGCCCTCTTACAGAGGTCAACAGCCTCTTCCAGGGATAGAGGTGTATAGCGACCGGAACGATACCATTTTAGCAGAAGCGTACCCTTCAGAACCACGGTGGGATAGATCCTCACGAAATGGGGACTGAGCCCGATTACTCGATCTACCGTAAAGGCATTTCCCTGGGCGTCATCCCCAGGCAGGCCGACCATGATTTGGATTCCCACCTCAAAACCGCGGCCATGGAGTAATCCCACTGCCTTCAGGACATCATCTGCTGTATGGCCCCTCCTTGAGCATTGGAGCACCTCCTCCACCATCGATTGGACCCCGAGCTCCACCGTCATCACTCCGTATTCCTTAAGGAGATCCAGGCCTTGGGGATCGATACAATCCGGACGGGTAGACACCCTAACCGAATCGATTAGTCCCTTTCGGATAAGGGGTTGGACCGCTGAAAGCAGTTGCATCTGTACCTTCTTCTCCATTCCGGTGAAGCTTCCCCCATAGAAGGCGATTTCTCTCCGGAAGAGCCTCCCTCGCTGGGCTCTCAATTGATCATTGAGGGGTCCCTGAAAAACTGGAGAAAGGAGGTCTGAGCAGCGAAGAGCGACTTCTTCAGAGATTTCATTGATAATTTCGGTGATTGAGTCTGGGGACATATGAGGGTTGGACCCGGTAATAGAGGCCTGATTGCAGAATACACAGTGGTGTGGGCATCCCATATGGGGAACGAAGATAGGCATGATAAGGTGCCTCTGGGAGCGCTTGCCACGCTTTGTCATGGTCCTTCTCCGGAGATCCTTTTCAGGGCCTCCTTGGCCGCATTCTGCTGGGCTTCCTTTTTATTCTTGCCAATGCCATAGCCATAGCGTCGGCGATCGATGAATATCTCCGCTCTAAAGGTCTTGTCGTGCTCCGGACCCCTCACTTCGGATAATCGATATCGGGGGAGGCGTCCAAACCGGCTCTGACAGATCTGCTGAACCTTGGTCTTAAAATCACCGTTATCGGTTAATCCTCGATCGAGGAAGGGCGAAAATTGCTTCTCAACGACCCCGAAGGCCTTTTCGAAACCGCCGTCGAGATAGATGGCACCGATAAAGGCTTCATAGGCATCGGAGAGTAAGGAACTTCTTTCCCTTCCCCCCCTGAGGGATTCCCCTTTTCCCAGGAGCAAGCACTCGTTTATGCGGAGATTTTTCGATATCCCCGCCAGGGATTTTTCGTTCACAAGGGAAGCCCGCAACCTCGTCAACTCCCCCTCCTGGCAATGGGGAAACCTCTCCATGATGAGGTGACTGATGATAACATTGAGGACTGAATCTCCCAGAAATTCAAGCCTTTCGTTATCCCGAGACGTCCCGTCGGACCTTTCATGGGCATAAGACCTATGGGTCAATGCCTCATTTAACAGATCTGGGTCATGGAACTGGTAGGAGATCTCCTCTTGCAATGCGGATAACGCTTCCAGTCTATCCTGCTCCATTTCCCCAATTGCCCCCATCATTTCGGCTACCGTCCTGGGATATCTCCCACTATCCGCCCCACTACCCTTCCGTCCTCAAGGGCCGTCACCGAAACCCTGATCTCCCGGTTCACCAAGGAATCCCCTCCCTCAACGAGGACGGGGATGTAATTCCTCGAATACCCCTTGAGCCTTCCGGTGTGTTTGTCCCGTTTTCCCTCCACGAGGACCTCCAGTTCCCGCCCGAGAAATCGCCCATGAAAAGCCGCCCTTTTCCGTCTTCCCAGGGCCCGGAGTGCCTCACATCGCCCTTTTTTTGTTCGCGGATCGACCTGATGGGCGAATTGGTACGCCTCAGTGCCCCTTCGCCTGGAGAAGGGAAAGACGTGGAGGTAACCGATATCCGATTTCTCCAGGAAATCATAGGTATTACGGAACTCTTTTTCCCCCTCCCCGGGGAAACCGACGATGACATCTACACCGATATTGATGTCCGGGATACGATGGACCAGGGTTTGGACGAGGTCGGCGAAGAAGTTCCTATCGTAATTGCGGTTCATTCGCCGGAGAATATCATCATCACCGCTTTGCATGGGGATGTGAAGATGGTTGCACAACCTCGGGGAGGAGGCAATGGATTGAATCAATTCCGGGCGAAAATCGGCGGGTTCGATGGAGCTCAGCCTGATCCTTTGGGGGGCTGGAATGTCATTGGTCTTCTCGCAGAGTTCGGCCAATGATGTAGGTGGGGAAAGGTCGGAGCCATAGATACCCAGATGGATTCCCGTCAACACCACCTCTTTAAATCCACTGTTTTCCAGCCTTTGAAGGCGATGGAATACGCCAACGAGATCGAGGCTTCGGCTTCTGCCCCTTGCCCGGGGAATGATGCAATAGGCGCACGAGGCGTTACACCCATCTTGAACCTTGAGCAGGGCCCGGGTGTGCCGAGAAAACCGATCGATGTTGGCCTCCCCGATCTGCCTCTCCTTCTCCATATCGCCAACACTGACCATTGGGGAGGAGCCCTTGAGGGGGTTTCTGAGAATATCCGCAATAGATGCCTTTTCCCCGTTTCCCAACACCACCCCTACCCCCTCTACCCCCTGGACCTCCTCGGGATAGACTTGGGAGTAGCAACCCGTGACCACAATCAGGGAGGATGGGTTGAGGCGCTTGGCCCTCCTGATTAATTGTCGGGATTGGTAGTCCGCTCTATGGGTGACGGTGCACGTATTGATAATATAGATATCGGCCCTTTGGGGAAAGGGAATGATTTCAAACCCGCTCCTCTCAAGGGACTCCCGCATCATCTCGGAGTCGAATTGGTTTGCCTTGCATCCCAGGGTGGTGATGGCTATGGTTTCGGTCATCGATGTCCCACCCCTCAGGAGCCCAAATGGGCCAATTCCAATCCTCCCCATATTCCCATGGCCTCTCCCACGATGATCAAAACCCCGATGACGCCCCGAATCTGGCTCCCATAGTTCACCCCCCGTTCGATGTCCCTTTTTCCCTTGATGAGATTTCCGATGGAGGTAGCCACGGCATCCGCCAGTGAGGCCGACTTAGAGAGGACACAAACGGCGTCTGCCCCTCCGAAGCTCATTGAATGGCCTACCGTGCCGGAGGAAGAACATACCCCCAAAGGGGTATCCCCGGGCTTTATCCTTAAACCAACCTTGAGGCTGAGGGGGGATTTTCCGGCAAACACCGCAACAACCCTT
>DAOVGJ010000194.1 GCA_030672465.1 Pseudomonadota bacterium
AAGTACGCTGCAGTGACGAAGGATGAAGCGGAACGCAGCCCTTCGGCTTTGCTCAGGGCCGTGAGCATGTCGAACGGCCCTTCGGCTTTACTCAGGGCCATGAGCCTGTCGAATGGCAGATGGACTTTTTACGAAGCCGTCAATCTTGGAATGCAATGGCCTCGGTGATTGGTTTCACTTCTGGCTATTCCCTTCCATCTGGAGGGGCCAGTGGAAGTGTTACCGTAAATAAGCTTCCCTTTGCCACCTCGCTTTCGACGGAGATTTCTCCGCCGTGGGCCTCTACAATCCACTTACATATGCTCAGGCCCAAACCGCTTCCCCCGGCCTCCCTCGACCTGGCCTTATCTACCCTGAAAAAGCGGTCAAAGATATGGGGTTGATCCTCGGTGGGGATTCCAATTCCATTATCCATAACCCGGAGTTTGACTCGGTCATCATCCCTCTCCAGCGAGATCATCATCTCACCTCCTTCGGGGGTGTATTTAACCGCGTTGTCCACCAAATTCAGGAGCAGTTCCCTCAACCTAAGCCGATCTCCAATCACCGGGACATCCGAATCCTTGCTTATATGGACCTTAATATCCTTGGCCATGGCGATCATTTTGGCCTGTGCACCGACTTCGGATACCAATTTTGTCAGGTTGATAAGGTGCTTTTGGAGATGGACCTCCCCCATATCTGCCTTGGAGAGGAAAAGCAGATCATCGACGATTTGAGTCATGTGGTTGACTTCTTCCAGGTTACTGTTCAATATCTTCCGATATTCCTCGGGACGCCGCCTTCTCCTTAAACCCACTTCCATTTCGCCCTTGAGGATGGTTAAGGGGGTCCTCAATTCATGGGAGGCATCGGCGCTGAACTGCCGGATTTGTTTAAAAGATTGGCCCAACCTGGATATCATATCATTGAAGGTTTCGGCCAATCGTCCGATTTCATCCTTGGTCTTTCTCAGTTTGATCCTTTGATCCAACCTCTTTGAGGTGATCATTCGGGCTGTTTTCGTGATTTCATCGACGGGTTTGAGGGCCTTGTTGGCCAAGAACAGTCCCCCTAAACTGGCAACAACGAGCGCCGAGGGAACGGTGATCCATAAAATGAGCAATAAGGTCTTGAGAGCCTCCCCAACCTGTTCCAATGAAGTCGCCACCTGGACGATATTGATGATATGTCGACCTCGAATGACGGGAACGGTGACCATTCTGAGGGGATACTTCCCCAGGGCCTTTGTGGTTTCGAAGGTGATCTTTCCCTGAGATGCATTTTTGAGGGCACGGATGGAGATGGGTAGTTGAAAGTGTTGGAGGTTCTGCGATTTCCTGCCGATCCTCCCCGATTCATCCAAAACTTGGATAAACTTCGTTACCGGTTTCAAACCGAAGGAATCTTCCAACATCCGATCGATATTGCTGAAGCTGTATTGGGAATAGGGGTTTGTGGAAGACGATGCGATCACCTCGCCAATGGATTTGATCTTAACATCGATGCCTCTGTGTAGACTCCTCGAGAGGGTGAAATAGAGAAAGGTGCTAAAGGCAGTCAGGATGATTCCCAGGATGAAAATATACCAGATGATCAGTTTAAAACGGATATTTCCCAAAATCATGGTTCCTCCTTCATCACATAGCCGGAACCCCTGATGGTGTGGATCAGCTTCTTTTCGAATCCTTGGTCGATTTTTTTGCGGAGATAGTTTACATAAACATCGACCACATTGGTTGAGGGATCAAAATGATAATCCCAAACGTGTTCGGTGATGAGGGTTCTCGTCAATATACGATTGGGATTTCTCATGAAATACTCTAGGAGGGCATACTCCTTCGCCGTCAATTCGATCTTCCTCTCCCCCCTTTTCACCTGGTGGGTGGATGTCGATAGGCTAAGATCACCAACCATAAGGATATCTGTTTTCTCCGTCATCTTCCTCCGAAGCAGGGCCCTTACCCTCGCCAACAGTTCGGCAAACGAAAAGGGTTTGGTCAGGTAATCATCTGACCCACTGTCCAATCCGCTGATGATATCTTCTATCGAATCCTTTGCGGTTAGCATTAAAATAGGTACGCTCGATCCATTGCCACGGATTCGCCTCAAGACCTCCATACCATCCACTTTGGGGAGCATAATATCCAAAATGATGAGATCGTACTCGTTGATCTGGGCAAGGGCAAGCCCTTCTTCACCATCAAAAGCGGTATCGACGGCGTAATATTCTTCTTCAAGGCCCTTTTTGAGGAAGCTGGCAACCTTCTTTTCGTCTTCGACGACAAGGATTCGCATCGATTTCCGAATTGCGGTTTTGCAGTGTTGCGGTTGTGCAGTTATGTGATAAATAGTTTAATTAATTTGACTGCGTCATAAATTCGCGGTCAGATCTCGTTTGCCTAATTTTTCAGGGATCTCAAACTCAATTATAGGCTAAAGAAATTAGAAGAAGATTAAAGAGCGATTAAAATGCTCTCATCTAATTTACAGTCCGGTCCTTGAAGTTACCATATTATATTCCTCGGATTCAAAAAAGCAAGGCTAAATTGGACCGTTCTTCCGTTCAACTTTTCACTATTTTTTCCTGTTCTTCCCTTACGGGGGAACCTACGGGAGTCAGATAAAGTTTGAAAAAAACCTGTTCGCTATTATCCCTGCCAGGGGAGGGAAGAAAAAGGTACATGCTAGCCTGATAAGGGTGAATTTCCAGCCCATGATGCCCACTTCCATCGGCAATCGGCCAACCGCCCATAATGACCAACCGGTCAAGAAGGCAACCATCGGTCCCACACTGGCCCCTGATCGCAAAAGGGCTGCCGCGATAGGCAAGCTTACATAAGGTCCCCCGGGGGCAAAACCACCCGCTACCGCGCCGATCATGATCCCCCGTATGCCCGATTCAGCCCCTATCCATCTGGCCAAAATTTCATGGGGGATGAGAACCTGGGCCATACCCGCCACCGTGAACGCACATACCAAAAGGGGGAGGATTTGGATCGTCATATTCCCCGCTGTTCTCAATCCAATAATATGCTGTCCCCCTCCCTTGAGATAACCGACCAGGATTAAAATACCCGCAATGAGTCCCATGGTTATTGTTGGAAAGAGCATTTTGAAATCCCTTCCGTTTTTTTCAGTTGTCTTCTCCGGCAATTTCCCTTCAGCTCCATAACTCTCGCTGGAACCCTCTTGTTTTTTAATGAAAGAGGTCTTTTGCAAGCCCATTTTGTCTTTTCGCCTCTTTAGAAGACCCCAATCTCCTTGGAGATTCATTTTAAGGGTTTGAGCGACAATAAGAGAAAATATTTCCTATGGAGGAAAAAACCCTTTCGTGGTCGTCTATGGCCCGCATGACTCCAACGCGGAGCACCTTGATGCCATATAATACCAGAGGCTAACCGTATTCACAAGAAAAATGAGAAAGGGATAAC